>CAJKZL010000480.1 GCA_905204385.1 uncultured Odoribacter sp.
TGTTTTTTCAAGTTCCGTCCGCCATCCGGATTCCGTTGTTTTTCCCCGGATATAGCGGGGAGCCTCTACGGCACGGTTAATTTCGATTTCTGCCTTAAAAGTGTCCGAGTCGGTAGGGCAGACGATATAGATAAGCCCTCCGCAGATGGTGGCGATATCCGTAGTGGGGGCATCGAGCTGTTTTTTATAAAGCAGTTTTGGCAGACGTGTCCACGGGGTAAGCATGGTTTCTGTCAAGTCTTCCCGGTGTGCTCCGATCTGTACGCTTACTTTTCCTTTCAGCCATTCTGGAATCCTGACGGTTATTTTTTCTCCCGCCGGTGCATACAGACCGGTAGAATACCAGATTTCTTGAGCCTGTGATCTGAAATCAGAGTAGAAATCTTTCAGGTCAGAACAGGGATTTACTTCATGTTATATATAGACTTTCAGGCTAATCCTCGGAACCTCTGAAGAGGTGGTGCCTGGGAAAAAAGCTGACGCAGGATGTTTTATTATGGAGTCTGCCGGTAAGGAGGCCCAATGGTAATTCATCTTTATCAGGGATAATTTTTTTCCTGTTTCTTCTTTTTTTACAGGACTGTAGGGCGATATGGCAAAATACGGATCGATGGTGTCGTCGATATCTTCTACCGTCAGGAACAGTTCGTTGCTGTTTGTAATTTCCTTATCATCGAGGAACAGCGAAACATCGTCGATCCACATTTCGCCTTGGGTATGGGAGAGCCCTATGCTGATTTCCAATTCTTTCGTCGGTATCGGTATTTTTTCCTGGAAACTGTATTGGACCCATTGTTCCGATAAATTTTCTCTTCCTGCTCCTACTATACTATTTTTGTTATCACTAAATCCCATGAAAATGAAAACCTTGCTTTGGGCATTGGTTTCTGAATATTTCGTTTTTACCCAGTATTTATATTTAAGGGTAATTCCCTGGGGGAGATTACAAGGGAATGTGTAGCTGGCGGTTAGGATTTTATCGTTGCCGGGGCTTGTGATATGCAGGGCATATTTCCCGCTTCTTTTTTCTACGGAGTCGAGTGAAAAACATTGTTCCATGTCTTTTTCGGGTGACCAGCCAAGCGGAAGTCCGGTCTTTGTATCGGTCTGCTCGAATCCCAGGTTCAGTTCCTGTGCAAAGCCGGAGAACGGGGATATAAACAGAAACATGAGGAATAGCGGGTATATAGAGGGGGAAAGGATACGGACGTTTATAACCTGTTTTGTTTTAGCGATGCAAAATGCAAGTGTTTTCCCCAGAATAACTGATTTAATCTGTTGAGCGTTTGTCAGGCAGGCTGTCAGGCATGAGACGCCAAGAATAGGGATGTGTTTCATTTTTATGGTGTCTGTTTTCATTTGCTATCGGGATTTTATAGAACAAAGAAACAAAATTTGAAGCATATTTTAACTATTGTTCCCAAGATTGTTTATTGATAATTCACCATGGCCGATGCCGGACGAAGCTGTGATTTTAAACCCGTTTGAAATAGAGTTTCCACTATTTGTCTGTATGGACGATTTTACGGGAATGTACAGAGCGGTAAGATTCATGTAAAATTAGTGGTTCCGACAGAAGGCATTTATTAGAATTTATTTATTTTTGTTAGTTATAAACAGTTTGATACGAATGCGTTTGGAGCGCTAGTAGTTGGTGAATCCGGATTTTTGGGTGACGGGAATTTACGTCATCTTCCGTACGAGGATATCGGGATAAGTCAGAATATAATGGTGGACGGTTTCCGGACAGTATGTGGAATATCGGTTGTTGGGATTCTCCGTAATCGGATTGCAGGTTGTTTTAAAAGAAAAATAAAGAAAAACAAGGGGGTATGGCTATATCTAATAATTTGCTGACCTATTTGAAAAAGGGTAATGAAGAGGCTTACAGAGAATTATTTTATGACTCTTTTTACGACCTTGTACATTATGCGAATGGCATTTTGAAAAACAGGGAAGCGGCGGAGGATGTGGTACAGGACTTGTTCGTTGCTTTTTGGTACGAAAAAAAATATATCAACATACACTCGGACCTGGAAGGTTATCTTTTCCATGCCGTACGGAATGCCTGCATCGATTATCTTCGGATGGAAAAACGGAAAAATGAACGTTTAGAAGGGATGAGGCATGAACATATGGACTATGACGGATCGTCACAGGAAGAGGAAGGTAAGCTGCTCGATGAATTATTCCGTGCGATTCCTCATTTGCCTGAGCAATGCAAGAAAATATTTACGCTTTGTGCCCTGGAAGGATTGAAATACCAGGAAGCTGCCGACCGCTTAGGGGTTTCTATCAATACGGTGAGGACTCAAATGGGAAGGGCTTACAAATCTTTAAGAGGTCATCTATCCAGGAAAACGTTTACTACAATTATGTTTTTTATTTTCTTTAAGTCGCTTATAAACAAGAAATTATAGATTAATTTAAAGTTCATCTACAAAAATCTCTATTTCCTTGTCACATTAAAGGCCGGTTTTATCGTCATTTTATCGATGAATAGATGATGTTAAAATGTGTTTTTAAGAATGAGAGATATGGAAAATGAGATATGGCCTATCTTCTCTGCCTACTTGCATAAGGAAGAGATTTCAATCCGGGAAAAGCAACAGTTGGAGAATTGGTTGAGGGAAAATCCCGAACATCAGGATATCTTCAGGCAATTCGGTTTTTTCCTTGTTCATTGCCATGAGCAGAAAGCCTCCGAACCGGAAAATATCGATGCCCAATGGATGAAAAATTTGCAGCGGCTGGATAAGCGCCGGAAAAATAAAAAAAGAACAGGGTTTGAATGGTGGAAATATGCCGCTTTGGGTATTTTACTATTGGGAGTAGGCTTTTCCTTATATCATCTTCCTTCCTTCCGGGAAGAAGGGAAGCCGGAGGACAGGGAAGAAGCGATCTGTTTCGGCAGTTCACAGGCAACGCTTGTTTTGTCATCCGGTAAGAAAATAAAGCTACAGCAAAAAGATGGGCTTTTGGCCGAAGAGGCTTCGGGAAGAATCAGCAATGAAAATAATATTTTAAAATACCGTTCCAGAGAGGAGAGGATAAAAAAATCGGTGGATTCCAATCGATTGGAGATTCCTCGTGGTGGTGAATATCAGTTGATCCTGGAAGACAGTACGGTGGTCTGGTTGAACTCGGCATCCGAGTTACACTATCCCGTAGCATTTGGGAACGGGGTGCGTCGGGTGGTTTTGAAGGGTGAAGCCTATTTTCAGGTGAAAGCGGATAAAAACAGACCTTTT
>CAJKZL010000481.1 GCA_905204385.1 uncultured Odoribacter sp.
GCAAGCAACGGTGATCTCCGAAAATCAGATCTAACAGGTATCCCGCCAACAAAGGGAAAAACACAATTATCCACTCCTTAATGCCAAGGTATTTAGAGAGGCAAAGATAATCAATGGGATCGATTCTTTTCCATGCTATTGAAACGATACGAGAAAGAAAGCATGTAATAAGCCGAAGGCATGGTATGATAAGTGGTTACGGCATACAAATCATTTAAAGAATAATCGACGGTATTGCGCGCTTTCAGTATATCGTTCGCCGATAAGGTCACCTCCATGCGTCTTTTTTCTCCGAAACGGCTTCCGATAGTTGCCTGCAAGACGTGATCCGTCTGATTTACCCTTTCTCCTTTTTTGTTGATAAAGAACCGTCCGTCGTATCCGACCCTCAGAAAAACTTTTTTCCGGAAACTATAGTAAAAGCTACCGCTGACATTCTCATTGAATACCTGGGAATTGCCGCCGGAAGAATTTTTAGTATAAGAATAGGACGACTGGGAGGAGCAATTGAAATCCAACTCCTCGGAGATATTGGCAACTATATTCAACCTAAAGGAAGCGGAGTGCAGATCGGAAACATTTTTAACATCGTCATAGATGGAAGGCGTATGCGAAAAGCGATAAGATAAATCGGTACTAAAATATAATTTCAGTTTTTTCCAGGGAAAAGAACTATTGAGATAAGCGCTGATATCCCAATTGCCATTTAAATTGACCGGTATCGTTAACTGTGATCCCCTTAACACTGCATATCCGTTGATGACGGTATCCCTCTGAATGAATTTTACATTGGTGGTGATTTGGTTGAAAGTCTGTCCCGCCCTCACACCGGAATTTAAAAACATGGAGCGATTCTCCAGCCGGTAAAAATAACTCATATTCAGATTATGCTGGTAGGACTATCTCAAACGGGGATTCCCCATCGTCAACTGTAAAGGATTGGACACATCGAGTACGTTTTGTAACTGGGAAGCATCGGGCGAACGGGAAGAACCGTTATAGGCGATATTGAAATCCATATTTTCCTTGAGCTTAAGTCCGGCATTCATCAGAGGGGCGATATCGATGTAATTGCTTTCCACCAAAGAGTCGGCAGCCCCTATATACCGATAGCTATTTCTCATCCGGGTTTGCCTTAAAGTGATCCCCCCATACAACCGGAACCGATCCCGGAAATAATTGTAGTTCAACCCGTAGCCATGTATGCGATAAGTATTTTCCAGACAGGTAGTTTGAGCGGTATCGATACCGGTCAATTCTTCAAACCGCTCATCTCTGAAAGACAGGCTTTCTTTATCCGAGCGGTCTGTACTCCCCTGGTAGGAATAATTCACTCCCAACCGGGCATGTTCCGTCAAAGGTTCCGACCAGTTCAGGGAAGTGTTCCATTGGTAAGCGCTCCTTTCCTGTTCTATCAGTAGATTACGCATAGTATCCGAGGCATGATCCGCATCTTTCCACGCACGTTCCCGGTTGTTCTGCGCCTGTTCCGATTCATCCCTGCTGAACCTTCCGTTTACCCTGAAACTGAAGGTGCGTCCTTTTTTGTCAAAAGCATGCATCCAAAGCAGATCCCCCTCTGCACTCTTTTGAGCCGATTCACTCCGGTTGCGGGTGTAAGTCTGATTCAGGGTATCACCGTTTTCAATGTTTTGATTGATGCTCTGCATATGGGAAGCGTAATCCGAAAGCGAAAAAACCGGACTGAAAGAAAGTCTGTTTTTTTCATTGAATTGCAAGCCGGTATGAGCGTTGAACGCATGATTCTTTCCTTTTCCCCGGGAATGGGATTCATTGTCGTAAATCCGGCTGGCATAATGATCCGAAGGGAAATATTCCTGATGCGACAAGGAAGCCGAATAATTCCGGTTACCGGAATAGGTATAATTTCCCGATACCGAAGAGTTCTCTTTCCACTCCGAGGAAAAGTCGATATAGCACGCCTGTGAGCGGTTGTCTCCCCCTTCCCCCGTCAGCCGACTGCCCGGTAATTCATTATCCTGACCTGTATTCGTGAAATCCCCGCTCATCGTTATCTTTCTTTTCCGGTCAAAAAGATTGGCTGAAAGCGATCCCAGATAATTATTTTCCCTAAAGGTATTTTTCAGCGGAGCGGTAATGCCGTATCCGGCCCGGGCATTGCCGAACACTTTCAAAAGATCGGGTCGATGGGTTTCTAAATTTAAGGTTCTGAATTTCTGTCCGTCGTCATATCCCGAAAATTTAGCCTCTTCGCTTCTGTCGTCATACATTTTCACCTTAGCGATCAGATTAGCCGGAAGATTTTTTAAGGCAGCGGCAGGGTTATTAAAAGAATATTCTATACCATCGATATAGAGCTTGGTCACCTCTTTTCCCCGGGCCATAATTTTCCCGTCGACAATCTCGAAGCCTGGCAATTTTTTCAGCAAAGCTTCCAGGTCGGCATCTTCGGCCAGCTTTACAGCTACAACATTGAACTGAGTCGTATCTCCCCGTTGGACTATCAGGGGCGGGTCGGCTTTTATCACAGCTTCTTCCAGCACAATAGACTCCAGGCAAATTTCACCGACATTCAGATTTTCGTTTACGTCGTATGTTTCAGAAAATTCCCGATAACCGATATAAGAGACAGCAAGCCGGATTTTTCCGGCGGGCAGACGCTCCAACTTAAATTCACCGTCCCGTCCGGTAGTCGTCAAGGGTATTTTTTTCTCCCCCAGATAAATATAAGCTCCGGGTAGTGCTTCCTTTTCCTCGCCCCCCACCACCCGTCCTTCCAGGCTAAACCACTTTAGAGAAAAGGTATCCCTGCGCAGCGTATCCGCAGTTTGTCCCTGCGCATACAACTGCTCCGTCATCCCCGTCCCGCATATCAGCAGAGCTATAAAAGTATAAAAACGCACCGGTAGTTGCATAATGGATAAATGTATACAAATATACAAACCCCATCCAAAGTGCAACGGGAATTGCGTACTTTATGATTTATTTAAATATTGATTTAACCCTTCGATCAACAAAGCGTTTTTTTCCTCCGTCAAGGTATTTACCCGGAAATAATGAGAGTTCAGGCCTTTAAAATTCGAGGCATCCCGGATAAGCAGGCCATGGGCGGCCAATAGGTATTCCTTCAGCTCGGCAGCCCGATAATCCGTTTCCACCAGAAAAAACGAAGTATGGGAAGGCCGCGGCCGGAAACCTGGTATACGGGCTATCGCATCCGCAAAAGCCTGCTGTCTGCGCAACAATTCCCGGGAATCGGGCAAT
>CAJKZL010000482.1 GCA_905204385.1 uncultured Odoribacter sp.
TCTATTTCCTGAGGGGGGTAGGAGCAACTTTAGCCCAGACACATAAACATGAATATGTCATTTCAACCCTCAATACCTTCGACGGATTATCCCAAAATTGCGTTACCTCCATATGCCAGGATTCCTGTGGATTCCTGTGGTTCGGTACTTACGACGGACTAAATCTTTACGATGGATATGCTTTTAAAATATATCACCATACAAACCATGATTCAATCTCACTTTCCGGTAATCAAATCCGGCAAATCGTCAAAGGGAGTAATAATAACTTATGGATATTGACAGAAAATGGATTGGATCGGCTCGATAAGTACACAGAACAAATCAAACATTACCCTTTAAAAGAGAAAATAGTACACCTGCATTATTCTTCCCGGAACAACCTGCTGGTATTGACTTCACGTCAGCTATACCGCTATGTGGCATTTCAGGATACCCTTATATCTGTCCTTACCACCCCTCATCACTTCACTACTATTGCAGAAAACCAGCAAGGACTACTTTTTTTAGGCACTCAAAAAACAGGTATTCAAATTTACTCTCCTTCTTTTCAGCCTATAAAAGCATCATCCTCTATCCTTGACTGGCCAGCACAGGGAAATATCAGCCATTTGCACACCGATACCGAAAATAGAGTATGGATAATATTCACAAACCAAATCATTGGGAAGCTCGATAGCCTCCACCAAAAATTCCTGTCGCTTCCTAAGGCCTATTACACGACGATAGATCCCGATATCCGTTCCATACTGGACTTTGATTCTCTCCGCTTGCTCATCGGAACATTCAACGGCTTATTCTTTCTGGATAAAAATACAGGACAAGTTACTCCGACAAATTCTGCCATCGGACAAAAAGGAGAACTCAGCCATTTTTCAATCCGCAGTCTCTACAAAGACCACCAGGGCACTTTATGGGTAGGAACGAATTCCGGAGGAGTCAACTACTACTCTGTCTACAATAATCGTTTCAATTTCATTCTCCCATCACAATTTTCCGGTCTCATCGGAATGGGACGCGAAGACCCGGAAGGCCGGCTTTGGTTCGCTACCGAAGGAGGAGGTTTGCTCTGTTACGACCCGGTTACCCGGCATCAGCAGAACTTTCTGCTTAATACGGATGTCCGCCAAGCCTTCAATAACAACATTATAAAAGCCGTCCACATTTCAGGAGATTCTATATTCTGTACGACGCACCGGGGAGAAGTTTACCTGTTTTCCATTTCCACCGGACAATTCAAACTAATGTATGATTTCAAGTACAATAATATCCTCTGCATATTCAAAGATACATGCGGAAATATGTGGATCGCCACCAACACCGGCCGTGGGTTAATTCAACTGAAAGAAGGAGAATTGATCGACAAATTCCGGATAAACGGTCAATACAAACACTTGAACCAAGTGACCACGATCATAGAGACAACCCCGGGAGAGCTTTTATTCGGCTCAGTAAATGGCATCTATTATTATAATCTGCATTCCAATAAGCTGTCTGAAATATCCACACAAAGGTTACACTTACCCGCTGATACTCCTATCGAAGTAACTGCTTTTCTAAAAGATTCTCAAAAAAACATCTGGATTGCAACTGCCAAAAACGGATTATTCATTTTAAACCAAAAGTTAGAGTACATACAGTCTCTTTCCCAACTCACAGCTCCCGAAGAAAAAATACTTTCTATCGCCGAATCTCCCGCAGGACAATTCTGGTTCACAACAAACCGGAAATTATACCGTTATCAGCCCGGAGAAAACACCTGTAATTACTTCGATGTCTCTAACGGAATGCCTTCTCAGGAATTTAGCACCAATTCGGTACTTGCCGCCAGGGATGGCCGACTGTATCTTCCGGGCAACAAGGGAATCACCACCCTGAATACTTTTCAATTCCCAATCAATCCGGAAATCCCTCCCATATGGCTTACCACTTTGCGCATAAATAACCGTAAAGTCATCCCCCGATCCGATCGATCGGTATTATCCCGACCCTTGAGTTATACACCGGCAATCACTCTCCATCCCGACGAAACCAATATTGCCATCGGATATACAGCGATCAATTACATTCATCCTCTCAGTAACCGGTATGCTTATTATCTGGAAGGTATAGACCCCGATTGGATACAGGCTAAGGGAAACAGAGAAGCTATATACAATAACCTTCCTCCCGGTACCTACACTTTCCATCTAAAAGCCTCGAACAATGACGGCATTTGGAACAATAACGGCCCGGCCCTCCGTATACATGTACCGGCTCCGCTCTGGCAACGCTGGTGGGCTTATCTCATCTATGCCCTGATTCTTTTTGCTGCCATCCGGCAATATTTTATTTACCGACAAAAAAAATTGACTTTAGAACACGAACTTCATTTCACTCAGCTTCAACAGGAACAGAGCGAAAAAATACATCAGGAACGCCTCCGCTTTTTCACACAAATAGCCCATGAATTCCGTACGCCACTCACCCTTATCCTTAATCCATTAGACGAATTATCCCAAAAAACCATTCATATTTCCGGTACTAAAGAAGCGATTAAATTGATCCGGAAAAACACCCAGCGGTTATTATCCCTAACCAATAACTTACTCAACATACAACAATTGGAAACAGGAAAATCAAAACTACATCCCATAGCTTTTGATTTTTATGAGTTTATGCAAGAATTATACTATACCTTTCAGGCTACAGCACAAAACCGGAATATTCAATTCCGCCTTGAGATGAAAAAATCTTGTCTGCCGGTTTTGTATGACCGGGATGAACTCGAAAAAGCCATTTTCAATTTGCTTTCAAATGCATTCAAATTTACCCCATCGGGCGGAACAGTCACTTTATCAGCAAGATTGTCTTCTTCGGAACCGGCTAACGATATTCCAGCTTCCCCAATGACCTGTTTATTAATCGAGGTTAAAGACAATGGAATCGGTATCCATCCGGAAGATAAAGATAAACTATTCGAGCCTTTTTCCATATCACACAAGGACTTACATGATGAAATTCCCGGTAGCGGAATTGGACTGAGTATTGTACATACTATCGTGAAACAGCACCGTGGAACCCTATGCCTCCGGGATGCTCTACCCCAAGGAACTATTGCCAGAATTCAGCTGCCCTACTCACCTGCACCTCTGACAACCGAGACTTTACCCGGCATTACGCCTGAAAAGGAAGAAGTTGGTCCACAGCAGCCCGTATCCTCAAATCATCGCCCTTATACTCTGCTCCTTATCGACGACAATC
>CAJKZL010000483.1 GCA_905204385.1 uncultured Odoribacter sp.
TTCATCACTGGTTTGTATCAGTGCTGTCAACATGCCTTTCTTGTCATAATAATCGTAAGGGACGCCCATATAATAGAGAAACACCACATTTATCCCGCTGAGCAAACCTTTGAGATGTCCCTGATCGTCGAGAGTATAAGCAAATCCTTTAGTAAATACCCGGTCGATATATCCTTTCATCAACGCTGGCATCCCTGTCCACCAGATGGGATAGATGAAAGTTACCAACTCGGCCCAAGCCAGATAATCCTGTTCCACTTTTACTTCTTCGGGTATTTGACCGTGTTTAACCGCATCGAAGTCCCTCATTTCCAGCACCGGAGGGAAAGCGATATTATATAAATCCCTTACATTTACCGGATTGGCAGACAATTCGCTCAATTCCACCAGGGCTTCCTTATAGGCAGCGCTTAATGATTTCGGATTGGGGTTGCAATAGATAATCAAATGATTCAACCGGCATTCCTTTGCCTTTTTCTCTGTTTCCATAGCTCAATTTTATATTTTCAGATGATTCTGTCTTGATTAAACGTAGCAGGAAGGGAGTTGTTAGGTGTTTTTTACACTTTCAATTGTGAAAAAAACAAAACGAATCGTTAAAAAATCAGTAGCAAAGTCTTATTCTACTTGAATATAGCCACCGAACTTCAATCAAAGTGTTTTATAAATCAAATTTTTTGCGTAATCTTGCAGAATGAATGGTGTGTAAATTTCTGAAGGGAAAAATGCACAAATTATTAACAAAATAACTTACTATGTCACTTAAAAGAAATATTCTTGACTTAAGAAAGAGGAAAGAGATTGTACTTCAGGGTGGTGGCGAAGATGCTATTAAAAAGCAGGCAGCAATGGGGAAACTCACTGCCCGTGAGCGTATTGAAGGGATACTGGACAAAGGTTCTTTCCATGAGTACGACATGTTCGTAGAGCACCAATCTAAAGATTTTGATATGGATAAAAAAGTTCTCCACGGGGACGGTGTTGTCATCGGTACCGGAACCGTATATGGAGAACCGGTTGCTATTTATGCCCAGGACTTCACTGTAGCAGGAGGATCGCTGGGTTTGATGCATGCCCGTAAAATTACCAAAATCATGGACCATGCCATCAAAATGCGGATGCCGATCATCGGAATCAACGATTCGGGAGGTGCCCGTATCCAGGAAGGTGTGGATTCTCTGGCCGGATATGGGGAAATTTTCTTCCGGAATACTCAGGCCTCGGGAGTTATCCCCCAATTATCGGTGATCCTGGGTCCTTGCGCCGGAGGTGCCGTATACTCTCCCGCCTTGACGGACTTCGTTTTCGTGGTGGATAATATTTCTAAAATGTTCATCACCGGTCCCGAAGTAGTAAAAACGGTGCTGGGTGAAGAAGTGACCATGGAAGACCTGGGCGGAGCCCGCGTACATGCCTGCATCAGTGGAAACGCTCAGTTCTTTGAACCTACAGAGCAAGAATGTTTCGAACAAATCAAAAAGTTATTGACCTTTATTCCTTGGAACAACCAGCGGAGGGCAAAAGCTTTCCCGGCAAAGGCTCCGAAAGCCGAGTATAATATAGAGAAAATCCTGCCGGCCGATCCTACCCAGCCCTACGATGTCCGCGACATCATCAAGGCAGTGGCCGATGACTCGGACTTCTTCGAAATACAGGAAAACTTCGCACAGAATATCGTCATCGGCTTCGGCCGCATCGACGGGGAAACCATCGGATTTGTAGCCAATCAACCCCTGGTGTTGGCGGGAGTGCTCGATTGCGACTCTGCCGACAAAGCCGGACGCTTCATTCGTTTCTGTGATGCTTTCAATATCCCTCTGGTGACTTTCGAAGACATGCCCGGTTACCTGCCAGGCGTGGAACAGGAATATATGGGTGTAATCCGCCATGGCGCCAAAGTATTGTACGCCTACAGCGAGGCTACCGTTCCCAAGATAACGGTGATCCTGCGGAAAGCCTACGGCGGCGGTTATATCGCCATGAACTCCCGTCACCTGAAAGCCGACTTTATGTTTGCATGGCCTACCGCCGAAATTGCAGTGATGGGTCCCGAAGGAGCTGCCAATATCATTTTCCGGAAAGAAATCAAGGAATCGGCAAATCCAGAGGAAACCCGCAAGCAAAAAGTGGCGGAATACCGGGAAAAGTTCGCTAATCCCTATGTAGCCGCTTCTAAAGGATACATCGATTCTGTTATAGAGCCCTCGGAAACTCGTCTATTGCTCAAACATTCCATTGAAGTTTCCGGCAATAAGACAGTGATGACCCCGGCCAAAAAACATGGAATCCCTCCATTCTAAGAATAGATAGGATTAAAAATTCAATCCGCCTGAGGGAATCGGGATATTCGCCCTCTTCCCTTAGGCATGCCTGAATTTTTATACCCGAGCATCTTGATAATCCGATAACTTAATAAGGAGGAAAAATGACTGTAAAACTTGAAAAATTCATGCTGAATGGCGTGGAATATAAAACACAACTCACACAGAAATGGGTCAACCGGAAAAAATGGGAAGAACCCAATCCTTATCTGTTGTGTTCCCATATTCCCGGTACCATTATGCATATCGAAGTGAAAGAAGGCCAGGAAGTACAGGAAGGGGACGTGCTACTGACCTTGCAAGCTATGAAAATGAATAACAAGCTGACCGCTCCCTTTTCCGGCAAAGTAAAAAAGATCAGCGTAGCCGAAGGAGATAAAATCCCCAAAGGCACTTTGATGATAGAACTGGAAGATAGCGAAGCTTGATTCAATTTCAACTGAAAATGATAATGTACCAATTACCTCTCTGACTATTTGCTGGTAATTGGTACATTGTTATATTTATCCCGGTTCGCACTCTCTCCGACCGTTCCATCGGGCTTAAGAATGACCGGACCGATCTATCTATAGAATAAACAAAAGAATATGAGCTTTTTCGTTGCCAAGAATATTGTAAAAAATTACGCCAATCACCGGGCGCTGGACAATGTTTCCATCGAAATTCCGGAAGGAGCCATCTATGGTTTGCTGGGGCCTAACGGGGCCGGAAAAACTTCTTTGATCCGCATCATCAATCAGATCACAGGACCCGACTCGGGGGAGTTGTTTTTCAAAGGAAGAAAGCTGGAACCCTCGGACAAGAACCGGATAGGATACATGCCTGAAGAAAGCTGATTGTAAAAAAAAAAGAAGGTAGGCGCACAAGATGTTTACCTTGCTCGTCTCAAAAGCGTGAACAAACACGATGCCATCCA
>CAJKZL010000484.1 GCA_905204385.1 uncultured Odoribacter sp.
TTTCTCGTAATCCTCGGCAATCTGATATCTGGCAATTTCCCCCTGTCGGGCGGTTTTCAAGCGTTCGAAAAGCGCGGTGTACCGCCTCTCGTTGATTTATTCTACAGCTTCCGTCAATTCCTGCGAAGAAAACACTTTTCCCTGGACAATATAAAAATGAGACCCGCTGGACTCCCGTTCCGGATTGATATTATCCCCTTCACGGGCAGCTGCCAGAACTCCCTTTTTATGAAAATAGACAGGCAAAATTTCCGCCCGTAGCGTATAACCGGCATCCTGCTCGCCCAACAACATTCCCGGCCGGGCCCCTTTGGACGCCGGGTCGCCGGCCTGTATCATAAAATCGCGGATCACCCGATGAAACAACATCCCGTCATAATACCCTTCCTCTACCAACTTTACCATATTATCGCGGTGGATAGCGGTTTCATCATACAATTTCAGCCGGATCGTCCCTAAAGAAGTTTCCATCCGTACAATTTTTTCTCCCTTTTTCTGGCAGGCGACTCCCAGCATCGCAATCGCAATAATCAAAACAAACTTCTTCATATTTTCAGGTTTAATCGACATCGAACTACAAAATTAATGGATTGATCGGAAACCGACTCATTTTTATTAAATTTGTAGCATAGTAGAAAAGCCTTATAAAAGAGGGATCAAAAATTTACCGAATGAAGCTCAAATGGATTTTCGCATTAGGAATCGTAGTCTGGGGATGTAATCGCCAGGATTTGCCTGCCAAATATCTAAGTAAAGATACCGTTGTCCGAACGGCCCAACCCTTATCCCCCAAAAACGTCGCTCCCATCTCTACTCTTCCGGACACTCCGGCGGTTGCTATCCCTCCAGTACAGAGCAAGCTCCGCTACCACATCATTGTCTCCAGCTTCGGAGCTTCAGAAAAAACATCTGCAGAAAAATTAGCGGATCGGTTAAAAGCAAAAAACTTTCCGGCAAGCCTCCTATTTTCATCCCAGCGCTATCGGGTGAGCATCGAGGGCTTTCCCACAGAAGCAGAGGCCGGTACGGCTTTGGATAAATACAAGGAAATCATGAAGCGGCAAGACCTCTGGATTTTAAAAACGGATTAATGGATGAGAATACCCAGCACAAAACAAAAACCGAATAAAAACCCCGAATAGACCTGCAAGGGAGTATGTTTTTTCAGTAAAAGCCTGGCAGAAGCCAGCATACCCGCCAACAACAAAAATAACACCAGACTTCCCTGGATATCGCCGGGATACTTTAAACCCATACTCAAGATAAAGCCGCACACCCCTCCGATAGCCGTCATATGCATGCTGATTTTCCAACGAAGCGTAATCACCGAAAAGACGGACAACAAAATGATCAGGATCAAATACAATTGTTGCACAATACTGGATTGGGCCACCATACCCAGAAACCAGAAACCGGCGAAAGCTGCTCCAACCGTCACCAATATCGGATAGATTCTTTCCTGCTTATCGTCCAGAGAATAATTTTGTATGAAATGAAAACGTCTGAGCAAAGGTAAACTCACTATCGGTATAACAACCAAAAAGACAAAAGTGATCAGCAAACAATACCATTTCGTCTCTACGGGCAGAAGAATAAAGATAGAATTACTGAACAGGAAAATAAGGATATAAATAGGAATCAACATAGGGTGCAGGAGATACGAAACCATTACAGCCCCCTTTTTTACTATTCCAAAACTTTCGGATCCTGACATCGTTTTCTGTTTACATTTACATTTCTCTACGTAATCTCGCCACGGGTATATCCAACATCTGACGATATTTCGCCACCGTCCGGCGGGCAATCTGGTAGCCCTTTTTCTCCATCAGGATAACCAATTCGTCATCCGTTAAAGGTTTCTTTTTATCTTCCTCGTCCACCAATGCCTTCAAGGCATTCTTCAACTCACCTGTGCTTACCTCTTCTCCACTCGTAGTCTGCATGCTTCCTGAAAAAAATTCTTTCAAGGCGTATATACCGAACCACGTCTGAACATACTTCGAATTCGAAACCCTGGATATGGTCGAAACGTCCAAACCGGTAACATCTGCAATATCTTTGAGGATCATCGGTTTAAGGGCTTTTTCATCTCCGGTCAGAAAAAATTGTTTCTGAAACTGAACGATAGCCGTCATGGTCAGCATCAAAGTGTTGTTCCGCTGCTCTACGGCATCGATAAACGACTTCGCAGAATTCAACTTATACTTCACAAAAGACACCACATCCTTTTTACTTTTAGCAGATTCCTTACTTTGATACTGGTCCAGTAAATTCAAATACGATTTATTGATTTTCAACTCGGGAATATCCCCTGAATTCAGACTCAACTGCAATTCTCCATCTACCAAATCCAAAATAAAGTCAGGAATAATTTTTTCGGCTCCCCGTCCGAAGGAGGACTCTACGGCACTTCCCCCCGGTTTAGGATTCAATTTCAGGATTTCATCGATCGCCAGCTTTAACTCCGAATCGCTCACCCGCAATCGCCGGGAAATTTTTTCATAGTGTTTCCTCGAAAATTCTTCAAAACACTCTTCCAAAATCAACTTTGCTTCCCGCCATACCTTATTGTCCGAGTTCTCCAATAATTTATGTTCCAATTGTAGTATCAGACATTCCCGCAAATCCCGGGCTCCTACTCCTGCCGGTTCGAATTCCTGTATGATCTTTAACAACCGGAGAATCTCCGCCTCGCCGACCTCTATTCCCACCCCGAAAGCAAGATCATCGACAATATTTTCGATGTCCCTGCGCAGATATCCGTCATCTTCGATGTTTCCGATAATGTATTCAGCGATCTTCCGTTCATTTTCCGACAAGGCATGGGTTCCCAATTGGGCGATCAAACTTTCCCGGAACGAGGAGATCTGCGAATAAGAAAACTCACGGCTGTCGTCATCTTTGGAATTATTAGAAGAAGTCAAACGGTATTCCGGGATGTCGTCGTCATCGTCCCCCATATAATCTTCCAAAGAAAATTCATCGTCCCGGTTATGTTCTGCTTCCTCCTCGTCCTCCCCAAACTCTTCAAATTCTTCCTGTTCGCTTTCCGATTCCGCCGTTTCCTCATTTTCTTCGGCTTCCGGCTTTTCCTCCCCGATTTCGAGCAAAGGATTCTGCTCCAGTTCCTCTTTTATTCGTTGCTCCAATTGATACGTAGGGAGCTCCAACAGCTTGATCAACTGTATCTGAAGGGGATTGATCTTCAGACCTAACTTTTGTTGTAAACTTT
>CAJKZL010000485.1 GCA_905204385.1 uncultured Odoribacter sp.
ATCTGCGAGGCATCCGGCGGATGGGATCGGCAGCCTACGATCTTTGCTGTACGGCAGCCGGATGGCTGGACGGCTATTGGGAACTGGGATTGAGTCCCTGGGACATGTGTGCCGGGGCGCTGATCGTGGAGGAAGCCGGGGGATATATCCGTTCTTTCCGTCAGAACAGGGGAATTTCCATTATTGCCGGAAATGCCGATATTGTAAAAAAAATTAGCGAAATAATAAAATAATCCGTATTTTAGTCCTCGCCATGCAATATACTGACGAGCAAATATTGGAAGTAGTCAATAAAAAGGACAGGGTGTTGTTCAAACGCCTGTACGACGTTTATTATGCCGCCTTGTGCCATTATGCTTCCCGTTTATTGCGGGAGGTCGCATCGGAAGAGGATGTGGTACAGGAAATCTTTGTCAAATTCTGGGAGGCGGACGTAAAGTTCGATCGCGTAAAGGCGCTGACCGGCTACCTTTACCGGGCGGTTTACAATGCGTGCCTCAACGTATTGCGCGACCGGAAGGAAAGGGCCGAGTGTAGGGATTTGCCGGATACCTGGCCGGCCGACGATTTCCTATCCTCCGGCAATGAGCGTTATCTGATCGAAGAAGAATATTTCCGTCAAATTTATGTTGCCATAGACCGGTTGCCCTTGCAAAGGCGGCAGATTATCCGAAAATCCCTGCAAGGCAAACGGACGGAGCAAATTGCCGAAGAACTGGGAGTTTCGGTCAATACCGTGAAGACCTTGAAACGGAAAGCGTATAAGGAGTTGAGGGACAGTTTGCCTGCTCCTTTGTTCTGGTTCATCCTCTTGGCGGGGAAGTGCCTGTAGTCTGTAATGTGTAATTTAATAGCATCTAATTTATGAAAATCAGTATCCTATGTTTTTTGGCGTGCGTGTGTCTGTGGGCTGAAGTCCGTTCACAGGAAAAGGTAGCCGTCTATCCCGTTCCCCGGGAAATTAGCCTGAAGGGAGGGCAATTGCAGCTTCCCGCTCTCTATCGCTTGACGGGCGGAGAAACGGCCGATGCCGTGGCGGTGGCCGAATTGAAAGCGTTGTTGGGTAACGAGCCGCAGCAACAAGGATAGTTCGCCGTTTACATCGGAAAGCGGGGAGACCGGGCGGTGAAGAAATTTGTCCGGCAAATCCCTCGCAACCCCGAAGGCTACTACCTGTCGGTGGAAGAACAACGGATTGTTTTGGCGGGAAACGACGAAAGAGGCGTTTACTATGCGGAGAAAACTATGTCGCAGTTGCTGGACGGCAACCGACTGCCAATGATCGAAATCAGGGATTATCCTGCGGTCCGCTACCGGGGCGGGGTGGAAGGATTCTACGGCACTCCCTGGAGCCATGAGGCCCGCTTGAGCCAGTTGAAATTCTACGGGGAGAATAAAATGAATACTTACATCTACGGGCCGAAAGACGATCCTTATCATAGCTGTCCCAACTGGCGTAAGCCTTATCCCGAAACCGAAGCTGCCCAGATCAGGCAACTGGCCGAGGCGGCTGCCCGGAATAAGGTGGACTTTGTATGGGCTATCCATCCGGGACAGGACATCAGGTGGAATCAGGAGGACCGCGATCTGCTGCTGGGAAAGTTTGAAAATATGTATCGGCTGGGAGTCCGTTCGTTTGCCGTGTTTTTCGATGATATTTCGGGCGAGGGAACCGACCCGCAGCGTCAGGCCGAGCTGTTGAATTATATAGACGATCGGTTTGTGAAGGTTAAAAAAGATGTAACGCCGTTGATCATGTGTCCTACGGAATACAATAAAAGCTGGTCCGATCCGGCAAAGGGTTATCTGGCAACCTTGGGAAGCGTGCTGAATCCTTCCATTCAGATCATGTGGACCGGCGACCGGGTGATTTCGGATATCACCGAAGAAGGCATGAAGTGGATCAACGGAAAAATCGGCCGGCCGGCTTACATCTGGTGGAATTTTCCGGTGTCCGATTATGTCCGCGACCATTTGTTGATGGGGCCTGTTTATGGCCTGGATCGGCATATCGGGCACGAGATGTCCGGATTTGTCACTAATCCGATGGAACATGCCGAGGCCTCTAAAATTGCCGTGTTCAGCGTGGCGGATTATGCCTGGAATCCGGAGAAATTCGATAGCCTGGAAAGCTGGAGGGCGGCGATGCGTGCGCTTTTGCCTGAGAATGCGGATATGCTGGAGGTATTCGCCTGTCATAATTCCGATACGGGACCCAACGGTCACGGCTACCGCCGGGATGAATCGGTGGAGATGCAGCCTGTGGCGGGCCGTTTCCTGAAAGCTTACCGCGAAGGACATATTCCGCAAGAGGAGTACGCTGTTTTAGCCGATGAATTTGCCAGAATAGAGGAAGCGGCGGATGTATTGTCTGTCGATCCGGAAAACAGACCTTTGATTCGTGAAATACAGCCCTGGCTGGAGCAATTTAAGACCTTAGGATCGGGCGGAACCGAGGTATTGTCGCTGCTACGGGCCGCCGAAGCGGGGGATAAGGAGATGTTTATGCGTAAATACCGGCATATGAAAGCTTTGCAGGAAAAAAGCTATCGAATCGATCAGACGTATAATCAAAATCCTTATCAGCCGGGAATAAAAACCGGTTCAAAGGTGATGCAACCTTTGGTGGATACGCTTTTTGTATGGGCTGTGCAGCGCTATAATCAACGTGCGGGCAGTGAATTGAGTTGCGCCGTTTTTACTTCCCCTCACCGGTCATACAGCACTGTTGCGCAGTGTAAGACTTTGCCTGTGCGGGTGAAAACGAACCGTTTGATGATGTCGCCTCTGCTCGAAGTGGTGAAATGGGGAGCAGGACAGTATGTGGGAATGGAATTGGATAAAGTCTGTTTCTTAAAGGGACTGGAAGCTGATTTCGGTGTAAAGGAGGGGATAAAAGGGCTACGGCTTGAAGTCTCGGTGGATGGCACAAACTGGTCGAGCGTTCCTTTGGAACAAAATAAAAATCAAATCTAAGCTTCTATTCAGCAGAAAGCCCGTTTTGTCCGCCTGATAAATGAAGGTGATGCCGAACAGGAAGTTTATCTGCGGAAATTTTTGTTTACGCAGGGGGATCGGTTAAGAGCAAGAGAGTTATCGTTGTAATAGGAGTCCTTTTTTCGGGGGCTCCTTTTCTTTATCAGGGTAGGCAATTGCTGCTTTTATTTAGGGTTGCCGGCGACGGAGAGAGGGCTGTGACGGAAGAGGACCGCTTTTTCAGGGTAAACT
>CAJKZL010000486.1 GCA_905204385.1 uncultured Odoribacter sp.
CGTCAACCGGACCGGGTGAATTTCTTCAAAGAGTCCGATATCTCTCAATTCTATATCGTACAAGGGAAGAAATACGATCCCAAAGAATTGGAAATTTTAGAAAAACAGGTCAACGTTCCTATCCGAAAAGCCATTCAGAAAAAATATTACACTCCGGCCAAAAAGGTGATACTGGACTCTTTACGCAAAGAAAACAAAGTCAAAGAATTC
The DNA here is from genome assembly GCA_905204385.1 of uncultured Odoribacter sp. The sequence continues at coordinate 211 of CAJKZL010000486.1, forward strand.
AGGGAAATCGCCAATAAGATAAAAGAAGACATTGCCTTTGAATGGAACACCAACACAGACAAGATGCATATGACGGATGAAAAACGGGATGCTTATATCCATCAAGGGGGGATTCATCACCTGGATAAGGAATATACGGTCTTCGGAGAAGTAATCGAAGGTCTGGAAGTAATCGATAAAATAGCCTCCTTGCCGACCGACGGCAACGACCGTCCCAAAACCGACGTAAAGATAAAAGTTCGAATATTAGAATAACACTACATGAGAATCAAAAACAAGAAAATCACCATCGTCACCACCATTCTCTGGATACTCGTCGTTTTTGTCCTTTGTGCGATACCTGGCGACAGCATCCCCGACCCACATATGAATATCCCGCATCTGGACAAGGTGGTCCACTTCGGAATGTTTTTTATCATGTCGGTATTATGGGCTTTAACACTTGAACAACTGACGGAATGGCCCCTGAAGAAAATTTACCTGCTGGCCATACTGATCGCCTTCGGCTATGGGGGACTGATAGAAATACTCCAGCATTTTTATTTCAACCGGGGAGGCGATGTGCTGGATTTACTGGCAGACGTTGCCGGAGGCATTGCAGGATGCCTCTGTTATCCCTTCATCAAACGTTTATTACATCTTGAAAATTAATTTTGTCCCGATTTCCTAATTTCAATTAATTCCGTTAGTTTTGTAACCTTGATAATCAAAAACATGACCCATGTTAGAACAGATTAAGCAATTAATATCAGAAATTGAAGGCTTTACGGCAACCACTGCTGAGGAAGTGGAACAATTCCGCATCAGGCATTTGAGTAAAAAAGGAAGCATCGCCAATCTATTCGACGAGTTCAAAAATGTTCCCGCTGAGCAAAAAAAGGAAATCGGAAAATCTCTGAATATCCTGAAAACAACTGCCCTGGCCAAAGTAAACGAACTAAAGGAAAGCCTCGGAAAGGGCGAGGACGGCAAAACCGGCTTGGATCTGACTTTACCTGGAGATCCTCTCAAAATAGGCACCCGCCATCCGCTATCTCTCGTTAAAAATGAGATTTTATCTATATTTAATAAATTGGGCTTCACCATTTCGGAAGGTCCCGAAATCGAAGACGACTGGCATAATTTCTCAGCGCTGAACTTCCCGGAAGAACATCCTGCCCGTGATATGCAAGATACCTTCTTTATTGAAAAAAATCCGGATATCGTGCTACACACCCATACTTCCTCCGTACAGGTCCGGGATATGGAAACTCACAGTTTACCCATCCGGCTGGTGACTCCCGGAAGAGTTTTCCGCAATGAAGCGATTTCCGCGCGGGCTCACTGTATTTTCCATCAGATTGAAGCGCTGTATATCGATGAAAATGTTTCTTTCGCCGATTTAAAGCAAACGCTGACATATTTTGCCAAAGAATTATTCGGCCCGGACACGCAAATCCGGCTTCGTCCCTCTTATTTCCCGTTCACCGAACCGTCGGCAGAAATGGATGTATCCTGTTCGCTATGCCACGGCAAGGGATGTAATGTCTGTAAAGGCACCGGATGGCTGGAAATCCTGGGATGTGGAATGGTAGACCCCAATGTACTCGAACTCAATGGCATCGACAAGGATAAATATACCGGCTTTGCACTAGGGATGGGTATAGAACGCATCACCATGTTAAAATACGGAATTAAAGACCTGCGGCTGTTCTTTGAAAACGATATCCGTTTTCTGGAACAATTTACCGCAGTCCTTTAAAACGGCCGCTAAAATAAATGCAAAAGGACTGAATTCTAAGTCTCCTGCAAATTTTTTAAAAGAAAATCGTGATGAAATGTCTTTTTTATTGCGGTTTTCTTTTTTCCTGTGTGCGTCTTTTTTTCTTTTCAAAAATCTTAGTATTTGTGAGAGACTTTCGAAAAGAAAATAATCCTTCCTTCCGCGCATGGTTGTTTATGTGCAGAGTATCACAAATAGAGTTCTTCTTTTAATAACAGCAAAACACTGTATTTTCCTGATTTAGGTTGACTTGTTGCTGTCTTATCTCTAATAAAAGTTGACTTGTTTAACTTATAACTGGTATTTATTGTCTTAAGGTTTATCTTTGTTTCTGGTTGTTACCTCTGTTTTATCCGGAATATCCTTCGGGGCATGCCCCGAAGGATATTCCGGATTGTGGTAAAATTATACTATTTTCAGTGATCCTCAATGATTCCTGTTCTGTTTTCAGCTTCTCTTTTATTGCTTTTTCACGGTAACTCATCCAGGACTTGGTAATCTCACCACTGTAAAACGTTACCTGAACCGGAGTCATCATGTTGATACTCATAGGAGGCCGTTCATTATTATAAAAGTCAACAGCCTTTTCTACTGCCTTCCGGACTTCATCTATATTATGAACACCATCCCCCTAAGCAATTCGTTCTTCATTGTATTGTTAATCCGTTCTGCCTGGGCATTATCCTTTGGATCGCCTGTCTCGATCATGCTGATACGTATCTTGTTGTCTTTCAATAATCCAATATAGTTTTTGGATGCCCATTGAACTCCTCTGTCGGAATGGTGAATAAGATCCGCCTTAATGCTATTCTCAGAGCCGCTATAGGGGTGTCTGATGTCAGGGAATCTCCCACACAATAACCCACGATTTCTTTCATGTAAGCATCCAGGATGAGCGACAAGTAACAGAAGCTGGAAGTCCCTTCTCTATCCTCTGTCTCAAGATAGGTTATATCACTGACCCTAAGCTGATCCGCTGCATCCGGAATAAAAGTCTTGACTATATCAGGATATGTCGGGAGACCATGAGAGGAATCGGTTGTCTTAGGTTTACGTATTTTATGGCGCACCTTCAGACCGTATTCATTAATCATATCTTCGAACAGATCACGTCCCAATGTACCGTTACTGCCAAAATTGTCCCGGTACATATACCAAAGTTTCATTCCACCGATACCATGATCTTTCTCCCTGACACTATGAGCAAACTGAAGCGCAAACTCTATACGGGATAATTTGTTG
>CAJKZL010000487.1 GCA_905204385.1 uncultured Odoribacter sp.
GATTTCCGGTCCTCAAAAAGCGGCCTTGTAATTGTAGCGGTTGATCCAGGAGGTTCGGATTACACGGCCTGATATCAACGAATGTAAAATCCGGGTGAAACGGTTGCTCAATGAAAAGTATCGTCATATTTTCAATGGAGAAATGAATAGTTCCGAGTTGTGGCGTTATAACTTTTTCATTTATCAGTTGGAAAATATGAAAAAGGCAGACTATCGTCGGATGGATGATATCAGTCGTAAGGTGGACATGAGCAATCTGGTGAATTTCGAGCCTGTGAATCCTAAAAAAGAGTTTAGCCCCTTGCTTGTCAATCTCAATCTGACTATCGAATTAAGTCGGTTTGGCGAATCTTTCGAGGAAGTGATGAGTTTACCCAACTATCCGGAATTTGCCTGTGAATTTGCAGAGCATATGGACCGTTTGTATATTGCCGAAGGATATTCGGAAGAAACTAACGTCAACAATATGATTGTTCAGTTATTGTTGATGGAAGGTTACGTCACGACCGAAGACGTGGCCCGGGGAAGCGTCATCGAAAAGGTGAACCGGGAGACTATCGCTGCTGCCAAGTATGCTGTGGTAGAGTATCTTCGGGCTGCCAAAACTGCCCCGAAAGAACAGACCGGTGGGAAGAGTGAAGAGAAAAAGCCGGCAGCCCGCGGAGGAAAGAGAAAGTAAAAATCTCTGAAACTGGCCGATAGAGGTGGAAAACCTCCGCCCCTAAAAAGTGGGGAGGTTTGAAAAAGGCAGACTTGTTTGAAGTGGACTTTCAGAGTTATGGACGACTCTGAAGGTTCGCTTCAGTTGTTGTCGGGCTTTTCGGGAAATGATATTATGGTTGGTATAGGTATTGCGAGACGCAAGGGGTTTGGAATTGTTATTAAATGAGTTTATGGTTGGTATAGAGTTAGTAAGGGGAAATCATTTCGTAAAGGCGGCATTAAAGGAGGGGGTAGTAAGTTTATTGATCGATGGTTCTCCGTATCGAGTTTTTTAATATTTCTTCGTTGTAGTTACCCAAATGGGGGAATTGGGTTAAGGGCTGGATACCGGTTTAAAAGCTGGGGAGAAGTTGGAAATTCGTATCTTAGATATTGCTGAAAATGAAATTTCCGGTTATCAGGAAGTGAAAACGACGGATGATCTGTTACTCCTGAAATATCAGGAATTGAAGCGAAAGTTGGAACAAAAAAAATTGATTTGATATGTTGGGGTTTGAATTGGAAATCGGAGGGGAAATTTCGAGGGCAACAATAGAACCGGAAAAAATGATAACAATTGCGGTTAGCAAAACCGTTTAAGGTGTGTTTATGAATTTTGGAGGAATTGATTTCCGGTCTTTAGAAAGTTTAACTTGGGTAAATAAAGAGTTAAAGCCGGGGGATCATATCTCGGTTGAAATAAAAGAAATCGGGCAGGAGTCGGAGCCTATCGAAGTGCATGAATCGGTATGCGGGCATAGCGCGTCTGAGGATGAACAGCAACAGGAGTTGAAGCAATTTTATGAATGGCAGCGAATTTTGCAGGAAAAAGGAGTGATATAAATTTTCTTTTTGGGTAGGTCTCTTTTGACTTTATACTTCTTTAGGGACTATTTTCCGGATCACCTTTGCAGGCACTCCCGCCACCATACAGTCGTCCGGAACGTTTTTCGTCACTACTGCTCCGGCTGCGACAATACATCGCTTGCCGATGGAAACTCCCGGACAGATAATGGCCCCTCCGCCTATCCAGCAGTCGTCGCCGATATGGATCGGTTCGCTATATTCTATGCCGGATGCCCTTTCCTGGTAGTCGATCGGATGCATCGGGGCATATAGCTGTACGTTGGGACCGATCAGCACATTCTTGCCCAATGAAATGGGAGCAGTGTCCAGGATGGTGCAATTGTAATTCAGAAAACTATTTTTTCCGCCACTGATCATAAAGCCGTAGTCGCAGTAAAAGGGAGGCTGTATGGTTAAAGTTTCGTGAGTGTTCGGAAGTAATTGCCGCAAGATTTCCTTGTTTTCCCGGAAATCGACAAAGCACTCCCGGTTCAGTTTTTCTACCAGGGCAAGCGCTTGCCGGTGGAGTTGCCGGAGTTCTTCACAGTTGGGATCGTAGGTTTCTCCGGCCATCATTTTTTCTTTTTCTGTTTTCATGGATTCGGGGGAATAAGATATATCGGTAGTGGCAAAGGTATGAATTTTTCACTTTTTCAGTAAGGTCGCTGTCGCTAAAAAGAGGAGACCGTAGAGCTTTTTTCCGGAACATCGAACGTTTAAACCGAACAATTCTCGAAATTCGTGAAAAACACAATTTCCGTTAGGCGAACAGCTGCTTTTGACGTATTTTTGCAGGCAAAAGCAGGGAAATATGGCAAAAGAAATTGAGCGGAAATTTTTAGTCCGGGGAGAATATAAGTCTCAGGCTTGCGCTTCTTTCCGGATTATGCAGGGTTATTTATCCTCAGTTCCTGAACGGACGGTGCGAATACGGTTGAAAAATGAGCGGGGATATCTCACGATAAAAGGGAAAAGCAATGCATCCGGAATCAGTCGCTATGAGTGGGAAAGAGAAATTTCTGCCGCAGAAGCCCGGGAGTTGCTGACTTTGTGCGAGCCGGGAATTATAGATAAAACCCGTTATCTGGTGCCGGTAGGCCGGCATATGTTTGAAGTCGATGAATTTTATGGTAAGAACAGGGGGTTGGTATTGGCTGAGATTGAGCTCCGCGAAGAAGACGAAATCTTCGAAAAACCGGAATGGCTGGGAGAAGAAGTCACCGGTAATCCTTTATACTATAATGCTGTCCTACGGGAAAAAGAAGCCATGCCCTAGGCGGTGGTAAAGACTCGAAACGGTGATTGCCTTTTCGGGTAGTCGGCCGGATCCGGCTTCCCGGGGAGTATTGCTTTCGCTGTTATTCGCCGGGAAAACCGGAACACAGGGTAACACTCCCTAGGAGTCTTGCTCTTCTTCTCCTGCCTCGGGAACGAGGGGAAGATGGTCGTTAAATTGTACGCTGACATGTGTTCCGTCACAAAAGGGTTTATTGTCCGATGCTCCACAGCGGCATAGAGTTATCCGATTGCGTTGTTCGTAAGCCGTCTCGGGGCTGGCGACGGGTATTCCGCCTTTCACCCAAAGCGGGCCGCTGCATTGCTTCTGAGGGTCTTCGATGAGCCCCAATTCGGGCTTGAGAGGAGGTTCGATAAACGCTTC
>CAJKZL010000488.1 GCA_905204385.1 uncultured Odoribacter sp.
CGCGGTATCCTGAGCTTGCCTCAGTTCGATTTCGACGTCTTCCACCAGATCGGCATCGAAGTGCTGGCGATGTTGTTTGAGATTTTTCAGCTTGATCAGCAGATTGTCATTTCCCCGCAGGGAGGTAATAAAAAATACCAGCGATTTCTCAATTTTCAGTAAACGCTGCAATTCGGCATTCTGGATGGAACGCTCCAGTTCTTTCTCGACAGCCCGGCTCTGGTTGTTCAATTGCTTGAGGTATTTCAGATACCACACCGAGGAAGAGAGAAACAAACGAAACAACAGGTCCCAATTGCCTTCCACTTTCAGATTCTTGCGCCGCATATAGGCGACGAAATCCGGCAGCATATCCGTCCGATAATGGCAGACGGTCACAAAATACAGTACGATCATCACCATTCCCAAAGGAACGGTAAGATAAGGAATATCGTTCTGATGATCCCGGAAAGGTATGCGCAAAATCATCAGGGTCCAACCGTCTTCAGATTCCATACGGGGCCGTTCGTCCACGTCTTCGATATCCGATAAAAAAGCACGGGGCACTCCCAATTCATCCGTAAGGTAATGAAGGTCTTCCTGGGAAGGGGTGATCACATTGATCCAGCAATCCGGTTTCCACACATCCACCGCTGCAAATTCTTCTTTGCAATACAAAAATGTTCTCATAATCCATTGTTTTAGCACTTGTATTCGTCACATCACCGAAAACAACCGTAATGAATACCCGCAAACAAAGGCCGGAACACCTTTGCCTGCATTAACACCGTTGATGATAATCGTCCATAGCTGTTGTTATGAATTTTACGAAGGCAAAGATAGAAAATTATATAAATACGAAATAGCTTATCATTTATTTCTTCGTCTATAAAGTTTTTTGGATACCCTTTACGGGCCGGTGACATTGCGTCATCAGACGCTCGTGCTTAATAGTCGCCTCCGGACTATGATCCTCTTCGGAAGCCATGAAATAGCCGTTACCGAAAACGCAGTGAGAAAAATTTTTCCCCAGCCGATGCCGCAGTGCACATCAGTGATGTATGTTTTTCTTTGTGACAAGTCAGTAAAACATCGATAAAACAGAAAAGTATAGTATATCGACATTGCTCTCCGTTTGTCGTTAACTGATAGAAGCAGAGCGGTTTCGGTTGTTTCAGTCGTCTTTCGTTCATTTTATGTGCAAAATTCCTTTGGTTTTCGTTCATTTTATGTGTATTTTGCATCCTCTTTCATTCTATATGAGAAGAATAATTTTGTTATGGAAAGACACGCTATAAACGAACTTCTTAAGTGGAAAGATGCTCGTAGACGTAAGCCGCTTATCATTGAAGGCGCGAGACAGGTCGGTAAGACATGGCTTGTAAAAAATTTTGCAGATAAACATTATGACAGTATCGCATATATCAATTTCGAAGAACAGATATATATGCGGAATCTGTTTGAGACGGACTTTGATGTGAAACGCATTGTTTCAGCCATAGATGCTGTCACCCATCAGACATGTATACCTGGAAAGACATTGATTTTCCTTGATGAAATCCAGGAAGCTGCTAACGGGATTACCGCCTTGAAATATTTTTATGAAAATGCGCCGGAGCATCATATAATCGCTGCCGGTTCACTCCTTGGGTTAGAATTGCATCGTCAGACCTCCTTTCCGGTAGGTAAAGTACAGTTTATGACATTGTACCCCATGAGTTTCCTTGAATTTCTAGAGGCAATGGGGGAACAGGCATTGGTCGGCTTTATAATAAAGCAAGATTGGGATAATATCAAATTGTTTGCACCTAAACTGAAAGATTTACTAAAGCAGTATTATTATGTGGGCGGAATGCCGGAAGCAGTTCTGGTCTTCAGTGAAACTCACGATTGGCTCGAAGTCCGGGAAGTACAAAAGGACATACTTGAAAGCTATAACAGAGACTTTTCAAAACATGCTCCTAAAGAAATTGTTCCACGTATAAAGCAACTGTGGAATTCGCTTCCGGCGCAGCTCAGCAAAGAAAACCGCAAATTTCTGTACGGTGTAGTAAGGGAAGGTGCAAGGGCAAGGGAATACGAAATTGCTCTTCAATGGCTTTTCGATAGTGGTATAATTCATCGTATAAATAACGTGTCCGCGCCTCGTCTGCCCTTAAAAAGCTATGAAGAAAAGGCATCGTTCAAAATTTTTGCCATAGATGTAGGCTTACTAGGGGCGATGTGCGGTTTGGATTCCGCTACTATTGCCAAAGGCAATAGTATTTTTACAGAATTTAAAGGCGCATTAACGGAGCAATATGTAGTGCAACAACTTAAATTGAAGCACGAACCGTTCTATTGGTCAAAACCAAACACCCGTCAAGAAATAGATTTTTTGGTTCAAATCGGCAGTGAGATAGTACCTATAGAGGTAAAGGCAGAAGAAAACCTCAAGGCCAAAAGCCTTCGGCAATTTGTCTTAGATAATAAAACTACGACAGCATACCGAACTTCTATGTCTGATTACAGACAGGAGGAATGGATGACTAATATGCCGTTATATTGTGCTTCTATCCTATAATCAAAGGATATTTGAGAAAAAACAACTAATATATTAAAGCAATTGAGAAGCCTGAACGTATGAGAATTTACTTACAAATATTTTAGTTAAATAAACAACAATAAAAATTATTTCAAAATTTGTATGTACACCGGCAAATGATCGCTGGCTCCACCGATATAACGGGGACCGCGATAGGTGGGACGGGGCTTGAAGCCGAAATAGGTTTTATCCTCTTCGAGCAGAAAGGGAGCCGAAAACACAGTCAGGCGGCGGTCCAGGGTGCAGCCGGCTTTCCCCCGGAGCAGGGAACCGGAAACAATGATATGGTCGATGGTCTGCCATTGTCCTTTATAGCGGTAGCTGCCATAATTTTTCTTCAGCAGGTAATAGCCGGTGTTATACAGCTCACCGTTACGGATTCTCTTATCCGAATTGCGGGTACCCAATACTTGCTGCGCAGGGGTATTGGCCTTTCCGTTCAGGTCGCCCATGATCACCAGCGCCGCTCCGGCATCGATACGGAAAAGCGAATCCACCTTCCGGCGGACTACCGAGGCCGCCCGCTGTCTTCTCCACTCGCTTTGCTTTTCCCCGCCGATCATGGAAGGAAAATGACAAACAAAGAAATGGAGGGTATCGGTTCGAAACAATGTCTTTGCATACAGGATATCCCGGGTAC
>CAJKZL010000489.1 GCA_905204385.1 uncultured Odoribacter sp.
TCCATCGTGGTATCGGGATTGACCCTTTTCACCTCCCTGATGACTTTCACACAATGGGAAGCCCCAAGATCGCTTACATCGTCCCGGTCGACGGAAGTAATGACAACGTGTCTGATGCCCAACGACCGGACCGACTCAGCAACATGACGGGGTTCGTCCGGGTCCAGCGGCAAAGGCTTACCCGTGGACACATTACAGAATTTACAGGCCCGGGTGCAAATATCCCCGCCTATCATAAACGTTGCCGTACCACATCCCCAACATTCCCCCTGATTGGGACATTTCCCACTGGTGCAAATCGTATTTAAGCGATGCCCTCTGACGGTGTTCAACACCTCGACAGAAAGCTGTCCCATCGGTAGTTTTATTTTTAACCATTCCGGTTTTCTTCTGCTATTTTCCATCTTTCGGTATTTTAACGCAAATGTATATTTTATTACCGATAAAAGGGAAATTTGCCCCAATTAAATGAGGAAGGATGAAAGATGAAAGATGAAGGATGAACGATAAACGATCAGGCCAAGATGGAACAAATAAGGACAGGGATACGGTAAAAACGGTAAAAATTTCTTTCGCGGACGCAACCATTGCCCTTTTTTACCATCTTATCATCAAACAACAATAGCATATTCTCACAAGGAAAACAACTAAGTAGTAATAACGGATACTCAAAATTTTAAGGGTTAGTAAAAAAGAGCGGTTAAATGCCGCTCTTTTGATGTACCCAACAACTTAGTCTCTTCGCGCCTCTCTCCTCTCCCTTTTCGTTGATCATTCATCGTTCATCATTCCTCCTTTTTTCTGAAATAGTCGCACCAATACCTGATCCCGCATTCATCGCATTTCGGTTTTCTGGCCGTACAAATATACCGGCCGTGCAGGATAAACCAATGGTGAGCCTTTGAGAGAATCCGGGAAGGAATGTTTTTCACTAATTGCTTCTCGGTCTCCAGAGGTGTTTTAGCCGTCACCAAACCGATGCGGTTGGTCACCCTGAAAACGTGGGTATCCACCGGCATGGCCGGTCGGTCGAAAGCAACCGCCATGATTACGTTGGCCGTTTTCCGTCCCACTCCGGGAAGGGTTTGCAGCAATTCCATGTCTGCAGGCACTTCGCCCTTGAAATCCTCCGTTAATTTCCGGGCCATATCGTGAAGGTGTTTCGCTTTGTTATTGGGATAAGAAATGGACTTGATCAATGTATAGATTTCCTCCACGGTTGCCGCCGCCATAGAAGCCGGAGTGGGGAAACGCTCAAAAATAGCGGGAGTGGTCATATTGACCCGTTTGTCGGTGCATTGTGCCGACAGGATCACCGCCACGATCAATTCGTATGGATTGTTATAATGCAATTCGGTTTCGGCAACCGGCATATGAGCTTCAAACCATTCCAAAACACCCTCGTATCTTTCTTCTTGTGTCATTGTATTTTCATTTAAAAATTTTTCTCATTTCATTCGCTTTAAGAAACGCTCCTGTTTGGAAACAGGACAGATCGTAATGGTGTAACCGCTTTCTCCAGAAGCATTCTTCATCACTTTTTTGTCTGCTTTCTCGCTTTTGACGATTGCATTATATTCCTCGTCGGAGGAAAGGGTATAGAGATTGCGATCTGTAAATTCGAAATAATACCACATTTTGTCGTCGTAAATATACATAAAATACTGATTGCCCGAATGCCTCCGGATAAATTCAATTTTCACCTTCATCTCTCGATCTACGGGCTTCCCGCAAACAGCAACAACGTTTACTCCGCCATCGGCTTTATAGGAGCGGGTCGGCTCATTCCAGTACAGGCAGAGGGAATCCAAAATAAACAATTTATCCGGCAAACCGGCATCAGGCATGACTTTCCCTTCACTTTGCCCCGAGGGCAACGATCGAACGGAAAGATCTCCTATCAGAGCCATTTTCCGATCTACCTCAGGAGAACGGGTTCCTTTTCCCGGTCTTCCGGCACCGAAATCTTTGCAGATAATATTTTCCATTTTATCCAGTACCGGAAAATCCAGCAAACACAAGGCCCCTTTCATCTCCAACCGCTCGTTCGTCCGATCATAGGAAATATTTCCTGACATTTTCTGGTCTACTCCCGGAATATCGATATCCAATCCAATCCGGTCATAAGCAAAAATCCTGGAATTTTGCGGATCGTAACAGAACCGATAGGCAGGATTCTTCAGGCTGTCCGTAATCCAATATTGTTTCAGCGCCGGACACCATTCCAGCCAACCGGCTCCGCCTGCCAACAAATCGTCTTTATAAAACAGACGATTGCTCATAAAAGCCGCATAGGGACGGAAAGTTTTGTCGGCATTTAAATAAATGCCGTTGTAAACTCTTTGCTGTTTATCGTCAAGATTCTCCACCTGCAGGGGAATCCGGATATGTTGCGGATGGAGGAGGGCATCGAACTTTATCCAATGGGGACGGAAATTAGTGTCGGTCACCGCTAATCCCGCATAACCGGAAAAATACAAATCGGAACGGGCAGAATTCAGGATAATCGTCCCTTTATATTTCAATCCGTCGTCGAGCATCAACGGTCGTTCCTCTTCTATCCCGGCCTTAGCGTATATGAACCGCGAACTATCGACTCCTATTTCGGAAAAACGAACAACGGTCTCTTTTTTCTCTGCACTGACATAGTGGTAGTCGCCTTCTCCTCCGAACCGATAACGGCCAGACAGGTCAAGCTTGACACCGGTCAATGATTTCGTGGTATCCGCCGCATCACATTGAAGCTTTCCGTTGACGAATTTCCGGATTTTGCCATCGGCACCGATATTCACTTCCCCGTTTTCCGGGAAGAAACGTCCGTTGGCCAGATCGATATAACGGACGCCCCTGCAAGCGATATTTCCCTTTTCCAGGTCATACCGGACTTGCGGCGCCGTAAACCCCAGCGAATCGGCCAGAGGATCGGTGGAAATAAAACGATTGTCCGCCACCGGGGGAATTTCCTGCATTCCCTTTTTCCACAAGGCGGCCAGTCGACAGGAATCTTCCACTCCAATGTTCAGAATCCCTTGGTTCATATACCAGGTGAAACTTTCGAACGAACAGCTATAGCGACTGGAAGCAAAATCGATGCAATTGCTGGCGGCATTATTGACAAACTTCGCCTTAGCCACAGCCATATCGATATGGGTCTCCACATCGGAAGTCATCAGGCGAACGTGCTTATCCTGG
>CAJKZL010000490.1 GCA_905204385.1 uncultured Odoribacter sp.
GAAAATGCCACCATGTTAGTGGCCAGGCAAGTAGAAGGTTTCGATATCATCGTCTCGGGCCATGATCATCAGGAAAAGGTAGAAGAAATCACAAACGACGCGGGACATAAAGTGTTGATCGTGGATGCCCGTTCGCATGCCCGGGCTTTAGGCAAGATCACCGTCAGCCTGACCCGGCACGCCGGACATTACGACAAGACCTATACCGCCGAATTGATCGATCCGGCGAAAGCCCCACGGGATACGGCTTATCTCCGGAAATTCACACCGGCCCTGAATCAGGTGAAAGCCTATATCGACACTCCCATCGGCGAATTTACCGAAACATTATCGGGGCGGGAAGGCCTGTTCGGTCCTTCGGCTTTTACCGACTTCATACATAATGCCCAACTCCGGGAAACCCGGGCAGACGTTTCGTTCAGTACTGTCCTGCAAATGGACGCTAAAATCGCCCAAGGCGAGATTACCATCCGGGACATGTTCAATCTCTATAAATACGAAAACGGACTTTACCTGATGAAATTCACCGGACAGGAAATCGACCGCTACCTGGAATATGCTTATCAACTGCAATATAACACCATGACTTCTGCCCAAGATCATTTGTTGAATTTCAAAAAGGATGAACAGGGAAATATCGTTCGCAACCCCAAAGGTCACTATGTATTAGCCGCCGACTATTTCAACTATTCATGTGCAGCCGGAATCAAATACACAGTAGACGTCAGCCGGCAACCCGGCAACCGGGTAGAAATCCATTCCCTGAGCGACGGCCGCCCTTTCCATGCCGACAGCACTTACACCGTTGCGATCAATTCCTACCGGGGAAACGGAGGAGGCGGGCATCTTACCCAAGGAGTAGGATGGACAAAAGCGGATATCAATCAGCGGATACTAAAAATCTGGGACAAAGATGTGCGTTACTATATCACGGAATACATTAAAGAATAGAAAGTATTGACTCCGCGTTGCCGCAACGATTGGAAAGTCATTCCGGAGGCCTGGTTTCAGGCAGGCAAAAAACAGGATTATAAAATCATATACGAAAGCCATTGAGTTACTTCATCACTCCGCAGAATGAATCACAAAAAACGGGGCTCATCGCTGAGTCCCGTCTTTTATGATTGAAAGTGCCATGCTCTACCCGACTGCTTTCAAAGAATCTTCGACATATTCGAATTCAGCTTTACCGGTCACCACATATTTAACGGTATACACCGTCGTATCTTTCGTACCATTGATCCCATAGATCGAGAAGTTGACGGTATAGGTCACTTCGACGCCCGTCACCACATCGGCATCACTGTAAATAGCTTCCAAACCGATCCGAACCGCTTCCGGCAGACGTTCGAACATCAGTGCAGTCAGCTCTTCATCCGAAAGATGCTGATACGCGGCAGCTCCGGCCTTATTACTTTCCCTCCAAGAATAAGGATAAAAACTAAAGTTATTCTGATAAGAAGAAGCTCCGTAATAAAATTCGGCATTGGAATAAGGCGTCTGATAGTAATCGGAACCGAAAGTCTTTCCGACATAATCCACGATAGCCTGATAGAAAGCAGCCGACTCTGCATTTCCTTTGACAGCTTCCAGCGTGATTGTCATACTCGGATCGAATTTCCAGACACCACCGGCAAAGACATACTGTTGTGTGAGGTCGACAATCCGGGTATTCAGCGTCCATCTGACAGTCGCAGCGGTATAGGTATAATCATCGCTATAATTCTTCACCTCTTTGCCTTTGTTGTAGCGATAAACCACCACACGGTTTTCCTGATCTACCGGATAAGCGATTGCCTTTGCCAAATAATTCGGCAAATAATCCGCAGCAGGAACTTTTTCGGAGAAACAATACTGGTTTTGTCCCATTTCTTTATAGTCCTGTACCGACAAAACAAGTACATTCTTATCCGCATTATTCCATTTCTTTCCGTCGAACACCTTCAAATCGAAGGCCACGTCTGCTTTCAATCCCTCTCCTTCCGGAATTTTCGAACCGATCATCACGTTGTCGATCTGATAAGTCGTAGTCTTTTTGTTCACTCCGTCGCCTAAATATTTAAAAGCAACGAACACCTTTTTACCACCGTATTGTGCCAGGGGAAAAGTACCGGCAGAAGCGAAACTACCGTATTCTTTTGCGGGTGCACTCGGAATAGTAAAATGAGAAGTAATATCAGTCCAGGTTGCCTTTTTTACGTCCTTACCGTCAAAATCTTCCGAAATCCATACCGTAAGACAATCGGCATTCCAGTTTCCGACACAAACATCAAAACTCAGTTTATCGTCAGCACCGACCGTCATTTCCGGCGTAACCATCCAAGCCTCGCACTCTCCTTCCGTCTTATAAGCAGAATACTGTATGTATTGATTGTTGTTATAAGCAGTCACCTTCCACTGTGTGCCTCCTGTAGAGCTGACGAACCAATCTTTTTCAGATCCCCAATCTTTCAGCCGGGTCAAATTACCCGTCCCGAGATCTTCAAAATTCTCCCAAAGTTGTGGGGTCTCCAAAGTATTGTTACTTTGTGCATTATATCTATATTCGACTAAAACGACATCTCCCTCTTCGGGCTCTTCATACCCGTTGATCAATAGATCGGCCACTTTATTTTTTGTATTCTCATTGAGGTAAGGCACGAACTTTGCATTTCCGTGTGCTGCCCGATAATCCTTATTCCCAGCCTTATAGGATTTTATCGAAGAATAGGCTGAAAGTAATTCGGACTTATTTTCCCGGTAACTATAAGTTACTTTCACACTCGAACCTTCATCGGCAGTAAAATACTTAGCCGCCAAAAATGCCGGCAGATAAGTCGGGCCGGGAACCGTTTCGTTAAGGTACAAATCGGTTTTCACTGCAGCTAACGCCTTATCGGTACCTTCTTTTTTAGCGATACTCTTATTCGTGCTATTGTCACTGATAGCCGCATAATCCGCTTCAACCAAGGTATATTTCTCTTTTACCACATTCGCAGGCTTCACGATATCATCCAGGCCATCGAAATTCTTATCATTATAATCGCATGCCCCCACGATGAAAGCCATCCATATTGTACTGAGGATATATATTTTCTTCATCATTTTTCCAATTATAAACTTCATTACTATCTTTATAAAGTTATTTTGAAACGTACGGAATAAGTACGGCCAAATCCATAATATACCTGTGCTGTCGTCCAATCGTGTGT
>CAJKZL010000491.1 GCA_905204385.1 uncultured Odoribacter sp.
GCTTTAATAGTTTTTGAACTTCCCGACGGCCGATTTCACTGTTCCCAAAGTGATTTCACCGAAATTATAATCCCTGGTGGGGTCTTCAGCCTCGAGCAATTCCTTCCGCACCTTACCGTTATTGTCCGTCAACAGGATCACACGCGGCACTTTCAGGCTACTGTAATTATCCACAAAGTATTTCATATCCCCGCTCAGGTTCACCCGGTGCCAACCTTCCTCTTTCGTCAGACGCGTTTTCTTGCCAGATTTCAGGTCCACTTTAAAGAGATGATTCTCCACCGGACTCACCTCGGCAGAAGTGTAATATACGGTTTTACCATCCTGTCCCGCCAGTTCCACATCCGCATCTACAGGCGTAATCCGTTTCAGTATCTTACCGTTCCCGGCATCCACCAGATAGAGATTAAAATAACCGTCCCGGTTGTTCGTGCGGTAAATGAACTTCGACGGGTCGTTTTTCAGGAATACGATGGGCGTCAAAGGTTCTATGTATTTTTCATGCCGTTCTTCCAGCAAAGTCTTGACAAACTCCCCGGTCTTCGCACAGTATTGGTTCAGGCGCATATGTTTCTGCGCCCGGTTCAACACCTGGATATATACGAAATCCGATGCCGGCCCCCAGGCGATATTGGTCAGATATTGTTCTCTTCCGAAATCCGTAACATCCATAAAAACCGTACGGCCCGAGGCAATATCATACACACCCAGGCTCACCTGTTCCGATTTCATTCCTGCCATCGGATATTTTATTTCGCGCAGAGAACCCATACGGCTGTTGATGTCCAGCAAAGGGAAAGTCCCTACTTCACTTTCATCCTTCCGGTAGAAAGCCAATTTTTTCCCATCCGGCGACCAAAAGATGCCCCCGTTGATGCCGAATTCATTCCGGCTTACAGTTTGTCCGTTCACCATATTCGGGTCTTCATCCCGGGTCACAGCAAACTCATTGCCATTGGCGTCGACATAATATAAATTGTTCCCCTTCGTATAGGCCACCAGTCCCTTGCCATTGGGAGTCACATTCTGAGCCCCCCGGGCAATGGGGAAGCTAGCGGTTAAGGCTTTCTTCTCGACGTCTATCTCCAGCATATTCCCCTGCCTCGTTATCACCAGGGTTTTGGCATCCTTCCAGCCATATTGCGGCCAGCCTTTCAAATCGGCTTTCAAAATACGATTCAATTCCTCCACCGTCATCAACGTCTTTTTCTCTCCCTCAACCGTTTCCCCCAGCAAATCGGTGCCTTCGGTATACGTCATTACATTCTGATCTCCCTGCCACTGAATATACATATTCCTGGGATAGAGATGATAACCGAGCACTGCGTCTTCCATCGTCAGCACCTTATCCTGTGCCTTTGAGCCATACATCATAGCCACTCCGATAAATGTGAGTAATAAATATTTCATATACGTTTATAAATTAATGATTCCAACAAACAATCGAAAATATTTGCCGGCTGTTCTTTTCCTGCACACCGGTTCAGCAAACGTCTGCAAAAATATAAAAATTTACACACCTTTACAATAAATCCGTTTACATCGGCATATCGAACCAATCCCGGTCATCCAGCACGGCAAACTTCCGGCGGAAGTCGTGCTAAGCCGTCATATCGCAATCCACCGTCAGGATCTCCTCCCGATGCTCCTGCCCCATCTTCAAAACGCTGCCTTTGGCGTCCACCACCATCGAGTCGCCGGCATAGCGTATACCGTTGTTGTCCGTTCCCACGCAATTCACCCCTGCCACAAATGCCTGATTCTCCATGGCCCTGGCCCTCAGCAAGGTTTTCCACACTTCCCGTCTGGATTCCGGCCAATTGGCGACATACACCGCCAAATCATATCCCTCGGTATTCCGGCTCCACACCGGAAAACGCAGGTCGTAACAAATGAAAGTGCTTATCCTCCCCCCCCGGAATTCAAACGTCAACCGCCGGACTCCTGCCGAAAAATGCTCATTTTCCCCGCCCATCCTGAAACAATGCCGCTTGTCGTAATACAAACACTCTTCCCCGGGACGAGCTACGATCAAACGGTTGTAATAACGACCCTCCGCTTCATACACCGTCGAACCACAGACGACGGCATCGCTTTGCAAAGCCCATGCCCGCATTGTCTCCCGGATCTCGTCGAACCTCATCACCACACCCCGTTTTTCGGCCATAGCTTCCTCCCGGGCTTTTTTCACCATCATACAACCCGAAGTAAACATTTCCGGCAATAAAATGAGATCACACCCCCGGCAAACGGCAATCTTTTCCCCGAAACGCCAAAGATTAGCCGTCACATCCCCCCACACCAACTCAGCCTGAATTAAAGCAATTTTCATGATTTCTACTAACATTTAAACGATACATTCCGGAAGCATCCGTACTCTTGCCGGCCGGTAGAGTCGGCCCTGCAACAGACAAAACAACCGAATCCTCAAAGATACAACTAATTTTTAAACCATTTTCATTACTTTTGCCCCGGATAAATCCATACATCATGAAAACAACCATTATCGGAGTAGCTGGCGGGACAGCTTCGGGAAAATCCACTTTAGTGAAAAAACTACAGGAAGCCTGCGAAGGAGAAAGTGTCATCACCATTTGTCACGACTATTATTACAAAGCTCATGACGAAATGGATTTTGAAGAACGTACAAAATTGAATTACGACCATCCCGACGCTTTCGACACCGACATGATGATCGACGATATATTGAAACTGAAAAACGGCGAAACCATCTACCGTCCCGTTTATTCCTTCGTCAACCACAACCGCACGGACAAAACCGTAAAAGTCGACCCCGCCCAGGTAATCATTATCGACGGCATCCTGATCCTGGAAAACAAAAAACTACGGGAACTCATGGATGTAAAAGTTTTCGTAGATACCGATGCCGACGTCAGACTAGGCCGCCGTTTACTGAGGGACGTTCAGGAAAGGGGACGCAGCATCGAATCTGTCCTCACCCAATATTTCTGCACCGTAAAACCCATGCACGACGAATTTGTCGAGCCCTCGAAACGGTATGCCGCCATCCTCATCCCCCAGGCCGGAGAGGTGGCCTCCGTCCGCCTGTACCTGGAGTCCGGCTATCCCTATGACAGCGGCCGGCTCTCGGGGCTGGAGCTCACCGACCCCCAGCGCGTCCAGCAGGTCATCGACCTGCGCAAGGCCCTCCTCCGGGACAAGG
>CAJKZL010000492.1 GCA_905204385.1 uncultured Odoribacter sp.
GGATAAGAGTCTGGGAGATCTGATGGATTATTTGGAGAAATACAAGCTGAGCGATAATACGATTATTTTATTTATGTCCGACAATGGCGGATTGGCGGATCCGTCTTGCAGGGACGGCAAGCCTTTTACCCAAAATGCTCCCTTGGGCAGCGGCAAGGGTTCTGCTTATGAAGGAGGGGTAAGGGAACCTATGATTGTTAAATGGCCGGGAGTGACTCAGGCCGCTTCCACCTGTGACAAACCTCTGATTGTCGAGGATTTTTATCCTACCCTGCTGGAAATGGCCGGAATCGAGCATTATAAAACCCTGCAAACCATCGATGGGGTTAGCTTTGTGCCTTTGTTGGACAATACCGGGGATCCTTCGAAAGGACGCAAGTTTTACTGGAATTTTCCGAATCTCTGGGGAGACATGGGGTCGGGGAATGGATACGGGCCTACTGCCGTTATCCGCGATGGTGACTGGAAATTGATCTATTATTACGAAAACGGGAAAAAAGAACTTTTTAATATCCGGGAGGATATCGGCGAAAAGCAGAATAGGATAAAAGAACAACCGAAATTGGCGGAGAAGTTGTCCCGGCAATTGGGGAAATATCTGCGGTCCGTGGATGCGCAGCGTCCTGTGTTCAAAGCAACGGGACAAGCTTGCCCGTGGCCGGATGAGGTATAGATTATAGATGAGAGTTTAAAGTTTAAAGTTGAGAGTTTAAAGTTGAAAGATGAGGGATGAAAGATGAAGGGGGGAGAGGTTATAGAGGGGGGAAGGAGAAGAGGGGAGGGAGATGGAAAAAAAAGATAAAGGGTATGAGGAAACGAGTTTATGGGATGGGTGTGCTTCTGGCGGTGATGTTCGCCGGTTGTAAAGTAAGCGAGAAGTATTTTGTGAAAGACGTGGTTTTTCCGGAAGGCGCTTCGCCCGAGCAAAAGATTGAAATGGCTGCCCGGGTGGTTCCTACCGAAGGACAATACAATTGGCAGCAATTGGAGCTGACGGCATTTATCCATTTTGGCATCAACACTTTTACGGGCCGTGAGTGGGGGGACGGAAAAGAGGATCCAGCCCTGTTCAATCCGACCGGATTAGATTGCGAGCAATGGGTGAAAGCGTTGAAGGCAGGTGGTTTTAAGATGGTGATCATCACGGCCAAGCATCATGATGGCTTTTGTTTATGGCCGACAAAGACCACGAAGCATTCTGTAGCTTCCTCGCCCTGGAAGGACGGAAAAGGGGATGTTGTGGGAGATCTGCGGAAAGCTTGCGATAAATATGGCCTGAAATTCGGGGTCTATCTGTCTCCTTGGGATCGGAATGCAGCCTGTTACGGGGATTCTCCGGTTTACAACCGAATGTTCGTAGCCCAGCTCCGGGAATTGCTCAGCAATTACGGCAAGGTGGATGAAGTGTGGTTCGACGGGGCCAATGGAGAAGGTCCCAATGGGAAAAAGCAGGTGTATGACTGGGAGTTGTTCAATGCCGTGATCGATAGCCTGCAGCCTCATGCAGTGAAGGCTATTACCGGAAATGACATCCGCTGGGTGGGAAATGAGCGGGGATTGGGCCGTGAAACCGAATGGAGCGTCACACCTTATTGGTCGTCGAGCTATAGCGAAGCGGAGGAAGAGAATAAGCGGTTGGGATTGAAGGGGACTGCCAAAGACTTGGGCAGCCGCGAAAAAGTAACGGCGGCCAAACGCTTGTTCTGGTATCCTTCCGAGGTGGACGTGTCCATTCGTCCCGGTTGGTTTTACCATCCGGAGCAGGATGCCAAGGTAAGATCGCTGGCGAATCTGGTGGATTTTTATTTCCGGTCGGTGGTCTACAAATCGGTATTGCTGCTCAATATTCCTCCCGACCGAAGAGGCTTGATAAACGAAGTGGATGTGGCCCGCTTGAAAGAGTTCGGGGAATACATCTCCGGCGTATTTGCAGATAATAAACTGCCTGAAGGAGAGAAATCCCGCACGTTGAAGGCCGGGGAATCAGTAGAATATCAGGTCCGGCCGGGCGAAAAAGTAAATGTTTTTTTGGTCGGGGAAGACATTCTAAAAGGACAGCGGGTGGAAGAATTTACTGTGGAGGGACTGATAAATGGAGAGTGGCGGGAACTGGCCAAAGGATCGACAGTGGGATATAAACGTTTGTTCCGGTTTCCGGAATGCCGGCCCGGAAAAATCCGTTTTACCCTTGACCGGAGCAGGGCCGATATGAATATCCGTATGGCGGGAGCTTATTATGCACCTGAGTTGTCGGAAAAACAGCCTGCTCCCCGACATCAGGCCGTTCGGAAAAAAGACTGGAAGGTGTCGGCAGCCGACTCGGAAACCGAAGGTCATAAGGCGCAGGCTGCGATAGACGGCGATCCGGCAACCTATTGGAAAACACTTGCTACGGGTGATATGCACCGTCTAGAACTCGATTTTGGTAAAACCCTCCGCTTAGCTGGGTTCACCTATGTTCCTGCTTCCGCTGACGAATATGCCGGGACGGTTTTCTTGTATAAGGTGTATGTTAGTTCTGACGGACAAAACTGGACTTTATGCGAAACCGACGGGGAATTCAGCAATATCAAGCATAATCCGATACCCCAGACGGTGAAGTTTAAAACCATTTATCCCGCCCGTTATTTCCGGTTTGAGACGGTACGCGAGATCGATGGCCGTCCTTTTGTCACGGTGGGGGAGATCGATGTGCTGACCCCCTAGAAAGTGGGGAAGGAGATCTGTGTATCCTGCTAGTTTTAACGAAGAAAGAGGGTGTCCATTTTGAAGTGACCCCTAAAAGTTAGACAAAAAACTTTTAGGGGTCAGTTTCTTTCTTACCGGATTTTTTTTAAGAACCTTTTCCACCGGTATGCCTTCGTTTCGGGGTCTCTGGAACTCAGGATACAGCTTGCCTTGCCGATGATAAATTCTTCGGGTATAAGCCCGAGGTAGCGTGAATCCTGTGAATTCCACATTTTGTCCCCTCCCATGAAATACCAGTTTGTCCGGAATGTATAATTGTCGACGAGGCTATCCGGGCCTGAAATTTGTCCCCTCTCTTTTCCGAGTTTGATGCCGCTTTCATATTCGATCATCTTATGGTAGAGCAGGCAATTGAGCGTATCCAGCCGGATCCGGTCTCCTTTGCGGGGAATATAGAGGGGATCCATGTTCCGGATCGACCA
>CAJKZL010000493.1 GCA_905204385.1 uncultured Odoribacter sp.
TAACGAAACGGACTGCTGTAGTAAAAGGAAGCACGGAAGAGCCGGTTTATTATAATTCTTATAATATTATGGAGTCGGCTTCTGCTTCCACCACGATTTCTTACGAACAGGCATTACGCATCCGGAAGGTGATGGAAAACTGTCCTTTGCGGATGATGCAAAGCAAGTAGAAAAAAAGGTAGGAATATCCTTAAAAGCCAACTGATAGTGATATGAGTTGGCTTTTTTGTATGGCATATCACCGACTTATCAGGAAAATTTGCATGCTATCCGGTAACGAAATTTGATCAAAATAAATCTTTCATCATGAGTTGCAGGATAAACCAGAAGATCGACGTCGGGCCGAAGTCGTCCTGTAGGCGCTTTAAGGCTATCTTTTTTTGTTTTTTGACGGTTTCTACAGCGAGATTCATTTCCCTGGCAATTTCGGAGGGCTTTTTGCCTTCGAGTGTCAATTGGCAAATTTTTTTGCATTGAGGCGGCAGTTTGTCGATTGCTGTAATCAGTTGCCGGTAAAATTCTTCCCGCATGATGCTATGCAGGCAAGGCAACGAGAGTTCCTCTCTTTCCTCAGATGCTTTTTCTTCGTAATACTGACGGGTTTTGGTATCCCGGAGATAATTCAGGCATTTGTTATGAATAGATTGATATAAATAGGCTCTCAGATTTAGTTCATGGTCGAAAGCCGGAGCCTTTTCCCAGAGTTGGATAAACATTTCCTGTGCAATGTCTTCAGCGGCTTCCTGATCGTTGAGAAAAGTATTTGCAAAATGGACGAGGGGGAGATAAAACTCCTTGAATAAAGCTTTGTAATGTACATCCTCGTATATCTTTTGTAAATTTTTCATTTTTGTCCGCCTGAAATATGCTTCTACAGAAACATGATTATCGTTGAAAGTTGAATTTCAACGACAAATATAATAACTTATTTGAATTTATTTTTTGCTATTATTCTTACCGATTCAGGTTCCTGCATTATTTTTTTTGAATTTTTTCCTTTTTATTACCCCTTTTGGGATCGGGGTGTGTCCTAAAAGAAATGATGATGGAAAATGGAAGAATTAAAAATAATCGATCTGATCGTTTTATTTCTAAAAGGGAAACTTCAGCCCGAGGAATTGACGAAATTAGACAATTGGGTGGTGGAGTCTGAGGAGAACCGGCGTTTTTTTCTTTCCTTGATGGATGCGGAAACATTCCGGATAAGAAAAAAAGAACAGCAGGAAGTAGATTTTGACCGTATTTTTAACAAGATAAAGCGGAGAAAAAAACGGTTGAGTTCGCGTAAATGGATGATGGCGGCCTCCATTGTATTGGTGGTGGGAATTTCCGGTTTCGGGCTGCGTTGGTTTATGCATCCGTCTTCTCCTGAAATAATATCCTCGAATGAAATCGTAGCGGGACAGAGCAGGGCAATGCTTACTTTGGCCGGAGGAGAACAGATCGTTTTGGAAAAACAGGATACTCTGATTTGTGATAAAAGCACCCGTATTGAGGTGAACGCACAGGGCATGATTGTGTACCAGGGCGCAGATGTTCCTGAAGGAGCAGAGATGGCCTATAACCGGATAGAAACGGGGCGGGGTGGAGAGTACCAGTTGCTTTTATCCGATGGTACCAAAGTATGGTTGAACGCAGAAACGGAATTGTATTATCCGGTTGGATGCAGCTCTGAAGAGCGCAGGGTAACCTTAAGGGGAGAGGCTTATTTTCAGGTAGCCAGGAATGAAGAGCAGCCGTTTATTGTAGAAACCAGCCGGTCCGCTGTCAAAGTGTTGGGAACGGAGTTTTGTATCCGGGATTATTCGGGTCGTCCCAACCGGACAACTCTGGTGTCGGGCAGTGTAGCTGTCGAGGATTTGTCGGGAGGTTCTTTTACTATCGAACCGGGACAACAGGTATATATTGAAGAAGGGAAGGGGAAGGTGGAAGAAGTGGAACCTTTTTATTATACCGCCTGGAAAGAGGGATATTTTATTTTTCATGAAGCCCCCCTGGAACAAATCATGGAGGAACTGGCACAATGGTATGATTTCAGTTGTTTTTTTGAAAATCCGGGATTGGCAGGAAAAAAAATGGATGCCAGATTAAAGAAATACGACGAGATCGGCGTAGTGTTGGATATACTGTCGCAGACGGAGGATGTGAAATTTGAACAGAAAGGACGTGTAATTATTGTAAAAGCTATGAAATAAACAATTAGACGAGGAATCGGCCCCACCCGGTTTCCCCGTCTGCTTTATTATAAATAATAAAAACATACAAACTTATGAAAAAAAATCAGAATGCGGATGATCATCCGTGGCAAAAAGTGCGCATTTGCAGGAAGTGCTTTGTGTTCCTGTTCCTCCTGTTATTTTTATGTGTTCCGAAGGAAATTTTTTCCCAGGAAAAACGCTTTACTTTTCAGTTGAAAAATGTGCCGTTCAGTTCGGTGTGTTTGGAAATACAAAAGAACAGCGACTACTCTTTCGTTTATAACACGGACGAATTAAAAGGGCTTGGGCTTCGGGATTATCGGTTTAAAGAGGCAACCTTGCAGGAGATCTTAAAGGATTGTCTGGAAAACTCCGGTTTGAATTACCGCTTGCAGGATAAGCATGTCGTGATCTACCTGAACGAATCCCAACAGAAGCAATCTGCCGGAATGAGGTTGATTACGGGAAAAATAAAAGGAGAAGACGGGTCGGCTATACCCGGAGTCACTGTATTGTTGAAGGGGACTCATATCGGTACTACCTCCGGATTGGAGGGAGATTTTCAAATTTATATTCCCGTGTCGGGTTCCCAAACCTTGGCATTTTCGTTTGTCGGTCTGCAATCCTGTGAAGTGGATTGTACCCATAAAGAAAAACTGGAAATAGTGATGCAGGAGGAGGTGCTGAGTATGGATGAGGCGATTGCGATCGGTTATCAGAATATGCGAAAACGGGATATAGTCGGGTCTGTGACAACCCTTAAAGCCGACGATATCCTCATGCCCGGGGCTATGTCTATCGACCAGATGTTGCAAGGAAGAGTGGCCGGTATGATGGTTATGAACACCAGCTCGCGGGTGGGGACGACCCCTAAAATCCGGGTGCGCGGGACATCTACAATTCTGGGAAATCAGGAGCCATTGTGGGTAGTAGCCGGTATCATACAGCCGGCCCCGATCCCTATTACCCA
>CAJKZL010000494.1 GCA_905204385.1 uncultured Odoribacter sp.
GGTTTGCAGGGCAATATGTTGTCCGTCGGGCAAAATTAAAGTTGCTTTGGAACTTCCCGGTAAGATCGTCTCGCTATGGCTCGCAACTTGTTCCGGAGAAGACGGATCATGATAATAAAGCACGGCAACCGTTAATAAGGGCAGTAAAAAAACTGCTGCATATTTTAATATGGAAAGTACAGGCGATTTCCGTTTGAATCGGAGCCGGCGTTCCAATCGATGCCAGCTTTCGCCCGGATGTAATTGCCTGATTTGTTCTTTTTTGGCTTTCATATTCCGGTGACGAAGGGAATCGTAAAAGGATTTATGGCCCGGCTCGCTGAGCCAGGATGCCATTTCTGCCTGTTCGTCCGGTGTTAGTTTATCGTGAAAACTTTTCACGATGAGTTTGGAGATATGTAAAGAATAGTCCGTTTTTTCCATTTTTTACTTTCTTTTATACCTATTACGATTCAAGGAGCGGTCAGGGTGAAAAGAAAAAAAATTTTTATTCCTTAAAAAAAATTCATTATTTTGCTTCATGAGGTTAATAATGGTGATTCGTTGAAAAATTCGGTAATAGAAATAGAAAAATTCCAGGCTGGCGACAGACAGGCTTTCAAGACGGTATTCGATAGTTTATACTCCGGATTATGTCTTTTTACCAACCGTTATACTAATAATTTACCTTCTGCCGAAGATATTGCCCAGGAGTGTTTCGTCGTTTTATGGGATCACCGGGATACCATGATGTCTGTCCGGCACATTAAATCTTTTCTATACCTGACGGCGCGGAATAATGCGCTGGATTATTTGCGGCATGAAAAGATCAGAAATAATTATCAGGAAGCTACCATCCAGGAACTGGAAACTTCGGAGAACTTTATTCATTTTGTCATAGAAGAGGAAGTGGAGCAAATCCTTTTGAAAACGGAGGAGAATCTTCCTCATCAGTGCAGGCAGATTTTCGTTTTGGCTATGCAGGGAATAGATAATGAAGAAATTGCTTCCAGGTTGAACATTTCGGTGAATACGGTGAAAACGCAGAAAAAGATAGCCTACCGGAAACTCAAACGTTACATTTCCGAACTAGGCCTTCTTCTTTTATATATACGGTAAAAAAAGCCGGATTTCCCGGCTTTTGTCATTTAAAGATCGGTGATGATTTCCCGGAATAGTGCTGTCATCCGGGGCTGTGCGGTGTTGCCGATGTCTTGCACCTCTGCATGGTTTGTTTTTATCAGCTCGGGTGAAGCGGTGCTATTGGTGATCACCGACATGCCGAAGCATTCCATTCCCATATGGCGGGCGACGATAATTTCAGGAACCGTAGACATTCCCACAGCATCGCCTCCGATAACGCGTATCCAGTTATACTCGGCAGGAGTTTCGAAAGAAGGACCTTGCAGGCCTGCATACACTCCATGTTGTAATTTAATATTCAGCCGGGCAGCACACTCATCCGCAATTTGCCGGATCCGCGGGCTGTAGGCATCTGTCATTCCCGGAAATCGCGGACCCAATTCTTCGATATTCCGGCCTCTTAGCGGATGTTCGGGAAATAAATTGATATGATCGGTAATCACCATCAGGTCGCCCACTAAAAAAGAAGTATTTACGCCTCCTGCCGCATTGGACACGAATAGCTGGCGAACTCCCAGTTCGTGCAATACGCGAACAGGGAAAGTGACTTCTTGCATGGGATAACCCTCGTAAAAATGAAAGCGTCCCTGCATGGCGATCACGTTTTTTCCTCCGAAACGGCCGAGCAGAAGATTGCCTTTATGCCCCTGCACCGTAGAAACCGGAAAATGGGGGATGGCTGCATAGGGAATTGTGTGCTTCACTTCGATGGATTTTCCTAGTTCTCCCAGGCCTGTTCCGAGGATAATGCCGATGGAGTAAGTTTCCCCGTCCAGATAACGGGAAATATAGGCGGCGCTATTTTTGATTTTTTCTAACATATTCTGATATTTCGTTTAAAAATAATTCTTCGTCCTGAAGGAATACCGGAACTACCGGAATGTAATATATACAACGTTTCAACTGATCGGGGAGTTTGCTGATTTGCAGGCGTACGGCATCTTTTTCCGTGGTGAAAATGTATTTTTCCGGATTCTTTATTTTTTCAAAGCTTTGCTGGATATGCCGGATGTCTTTTGAGCTGAAATGATGATGATCGGGAAACTGTATGGTGGTGACGTTTTCCGTGAAGGTTTTCAGATATTCGATATAAGGTGCCGGACGGGCTATGCCTGTCACGCAAAGGATGTCGCTGGCCGGTGACGGGTCCGCAGAGGAAGCTTCCGCCGATAAAGCGTGAATGCTGCCATATCCTAAAGTGGTGAAAAACAATTGCTGATAGGGCTTAATCTTCAGGTGTTTCGACAAGATTCTCCTTTCTATGGGCTGAAGATAGGTGGGACATTTGGTCACGATGATATAATCCGCCCGTTTCAATGCGGCTGCCGATTCCCTTAACCGTCCCGCGGGCAACAGGCAATCTTCGTAAACCGGCCGGTTGTAATCCACCAGTATGATATTTTTATCGGCTTGTACATACCGATGTTGGAAGGCATCGTCCAGCACGATGACTTCGGGAGAAGGCTGAAGGGCCAGGAGTTTCTCGATTCCATGCACCCGGTTGCCATCGCAGGCCACTACGATGTCCGGAAATTTCGATTGGATCTGCATCGGCTCGTCGCCGATTTCCCGCGCCGTGGATTGGGGTGTGGCCAGTATGAATCCGCTTGTCTTTCGCTTATAGCCACGGCTCAGACAGGCCACCCTGAATTTTTTTTTCAATTCGGCGATGAGCAATTCCGTATGGGGGGTTTTGCCTGTCCCTCCGACAGTGATATTCCCGATACATAATACCGGGACACTGAAACTTCGCGATTTTAAGATTCCCGTATGGAATAAAAAATTCCTTATGCCGGTTGCGATTCCGTATAGCACACTTAGCGGTAAAAGTAAGGCTTTGCTAACTCCCATTGCCGTAATTTTAGGACATAAAACGATTAATCGAAGGTAATATCGTACGGAATGCGGGCAACTAGTCCCTGGTGATGCACTGCATTCTTTATTTGTTGCCAGCTGGTATAGAAAGCACCTAATTCTTCCTTGACCATGCGGGCTTTTATATTGCCGGTCAGTTGAGTGAAAAATTCTTCCAGCGGATTTTTTT
>CAJKZL010000495.1 GCA_905204385.1 uncultured Odoribacter sp.
ACTTCATATTCGACAATATGCTCGATACACTGATATCCCTCTTTGTTTTGCAGCCTGGGAATATCCAGATACCCTCCAACCACTCCGGAACTATCTTCCCGTTGCGCATGTTGGCAAATACCGACCACCCGTTCCAGTTTTTCCGACTTTACAGCAATCCACTGTTGCCGCCGCTCCCTGTAATTCGGCAATATCCGGAGCGTGACCACCACTTCGCCCCGCCCTTCCGAAACGGACGCCTGCCGCCAATCCTCTTCCGGGAGACCCAGACCCCATTTCCCGGCACATTTTACTTCCAGCCGATAATACCCTCCCTCCGAAGGAACAGCAGTCAGCCCTGAATCCTCCGACACTTCCAACCATTCCTCCTCTTTACTACATGCCACACCTACCCAAAGGATCAGCAATAAGCCGAACACAAGCTTGGCGTTATGAAAAATAATTAAATTCATCGATCCGGAATTTTGGGAAATCGCAGGTATAATTTAAGAAAATAATAGCACATAACAAAATAAAGGAAACCTTAAAAACGTTCAAATTTCGGGTAAGCCCGGATCACCCACCCTATTTTCATTCAACCTTCCCCAATCCGAAAGAAAAAGGTTGTCCCAAATTTCAGGACAACCTCTTACGAATATAAAGGATTAATTATTCGATCGAACTTCATCGGATAGGTTGTTTGGCAACCTGATACCGAAAATTTTTATCTATCTATTGAACGACTTCTTGCAAAGAATCCTCGACATATTCAAAAACCGCTTTGCCTGTTACCAGGAATTGTATCGTATACACCTTCGTATCTTTACCGTCGTAAATAGAAAAATTAACCGTATAAGTCACCTGCACGCCGGGAACGGCATCTGCATCCCCGTAAAGGGCAACCAATCCTACCCGTATAGCTTCCGGTAAACGCTCATACATCAATTCAGTCAGTTCTTCATCGGTCAAATTTTTATAGGCGGTTTCTCCTGCTTTATGGCCGGTTCGCCAGGAAGCCAACCGGAAACTGAAATTATTCTGATAGGAAGAAGCACCGTAATAAAACTCGGCATTCGTATAATTCGTCTGGTAATAATCCGTACCGTAGTTTGTTCCTACATAATCAACAATAGCCTGGTAGAAAGCTGCCGATTCTTCATTTCCCTTTACAGCCTCCAGGGTAATCACCGTACTAGGGTCGAAATTCCATTTACCCTCCATGAGAACATATTGTTCCGTCTTCTCCACAACCCGTGTATCGAGAGTCCATCTGGCCGTTTCGCCCGAATAAACATACTCGTCACTATAAATTTTCAGCTCTTTTCCGTTAAAATACCGGTAGATTATCACGCATGCTTCTCCATCTACCGGATAAGCGATCTGCTTAGACAGGTAAGCAGGCAAATAGCCGGCAGCCGGTACATCGGCAGTGAAATAAAGTTTACTCTGTCCCATCTCGACATAGTCTTCATAAGCCAGCACATATACCTTGCTATTTTTGTCCTTCCAACTCTTTCCGTCATACACTTTCACAGCATATACAGGCGAAGAACCACTATTTTCCGGAAGAGAAGTCCCTACCATGATATTGTCGATCTGATAAGTCGTCGTTTTTTTATGAGCACCGTCGCCCACATATTTAAAGGCAATCCGAATATTCTCACCGGCATATTCCGCCAACGAAATTCTACCTGCAGATGCTAAAGTCCCATAACCACTGGTAGGAGCCTTAGGTATTGTAAATTCAGCAGTAATATCCGTCCAGGTGGCAGCATCCACATTCCCGGTAAAATCCTTAGAAATCAATACCGAAAGACAATCGGCATTGTAATAACCGACCGTTACGTCAAAACCGAAAGATTCATTACCAGTCACCTGAATTGCCGGAGTCACCATCCAACCGATGCATTCTCCTTCTGCTTTGTTTGCTGTATACTGTACATACTGGTTTTCATTAAAAGAAGTGACCTGCCATTGATTTCCCCCAACGGAACTGATAAACCAATCGTCAAGCCGGTTCAGCTCTCCTATAGCAAGCGTATCGAAACTCTGCCACATCCGCGGTTCCTCCAATTGCCCTTCTCCCAATTTATACTCCACGAAAACAACGGTTCCCTTTGCGGCATCCTTGAAGTTCTCATTCAGGATTTTATACATTTGACCTTCCGTTTTAGCATTCAAGTAAGGTGCAAAGGCCGTATTCCCATAAATAAATTTATAATCGTCCTCCGTCAGCTTTAAATATTTTACGGAAGCATATTCGGCAAGCAGGGACGACATAGCTTCTTTATAATTATAGGAGACCTTTATGCTCGATCCGGCATCGGCTGTGAAATATTTCCCGGATAAAAACGCCGGCAGATAAGTCGATCCCGGAATCTGTTCACTCAGGTAAAGATTTGTCTTCACGTTCTCCAAAGCTTTCTCCGTCTTTGCTTCCTTTGCAAGCGCCTTATTCGTACTGTTGTCGCTGATAGCAGCATAGTCGGCGTCGGTTAAAACATATTTTTCCTTCAAGACATGAGTGGGCTTCACCATTTCGTCCAGACCGTCAAAATTCTTATCATTATAATCACAGGCGCCAAAGGTGAGAGCTATTCCTAATATACTGAGAATATGTA
The DNA here is from genome assembly GCA_905204385.1 of uncultured Odoribacter sp. The sequence goes on from CAJKZL010000495.1 coordinate 2,601, forward strand.
TCTTCTTCATAGTTTTTCCAATTATAAATCTCATTACACTTCTTAAAAAGTTATTTTGAAACGTACGGAATAGGTCCGGCCAAATCCATAATACACCTGTGCCGTCGTCCAATCGTGAGTCGCTCCGTCTTCTGCATCGGTAATATACTCCTGATCGAGCACATTATTTACATTGGCGGAAATGGTTCCCCATAGCTTTCCAAACGGAAAACGGTAGCTCATATTCACATCCATACTTCCGGCAGCAGGAATTTTCCAGGGCGTGGCATACTTCACCGTTTCTCCCAGTCGGCTAGCCAGATCGCTTCCCTGCAGCTTAAACTTCGCATAATTCCTCGCCCAATGCGTATAATCGGCACCGAGCCTCAAACCTTTCAACACCTGATAATTAGCACCGAAGGCAAAGGTGGTCTGGGCAGAGTTGCCGACCTTCACATCCTTCAGATCCACATTTACCCGGGCATGTTCTTCACCCTTTAATTCGGTCACTTTACCGTTAGCATCCAGCGGCTGTCCCTGATCATTGAAAAGGTATCCCGT
>CAJKZL010000496.1 GCA_905204385.1 uncultured Odoribacter sp.
GTCGGGCTGAATGTAGAGTTTTAATACAAAAATGGAGGCCGGTTAGCCCGATCGGGAAGAGGAGGGTTGCCTGCGGCCATTAAAAGAAAAATGAAATTCATATGAAAAACAGAATCAGAATAGCGGCAGGAATATTGCTGATATTAATTAGTTCATGTAATTCCTGGTTGGAAGTCGATCTTGCCGGCACGGTGCAGGAGGAAAAACTGTTTTCAACGGAACAGGGTTTTCGGGAAGCATTGGCAGGAGTGTATTATAAACTTTCCCAGAGAGAATTGTACGGGGAAGAGATGACCTTTTCCGCCCTGGATGTTTTAGGCCAGATGTACGATTATACCGGCATAACGGATGTATATAAAGATTTCAAATTGTATGATTACCGGACTCCCCGGACAGAAGGGATGTTTTATTCGTACTGGGTCGGGAGCTATGCCGCCATCTCGGGAGTGAATAATATTTTAAAATGGTTGGAACAGAACGGGGGGCTTTTGAAAGAGGCGGTCCGGCGGCAGGTGAAAGGTGAAGCTTTGGCTCTGCGTGCATGGATACATTTTGATGTGTACCGCCTGTTTGCACCCGATGTTAAACGCAATGGCAGTAAAAAACTTTTACCGTATGTCCGTTTGTTCGGGATCGAAACGACGGAAGTTTCTTCGGGCGACGAATATATCGGGTTGGTGTTGGAGGATCTTCGGGCTTCTCTCGAATTGTTGACAACCGATCCGATTCGTGAGGTTGTTCCTTATGCATTGTGGAATGCGGGCGATAAAGACAGGAATAAAGACGGAGCCGATCGATATGTCGCCCGTATGAATTATTATGCGGTGAAAGCATTGATGGCGAGAGTTTATCTGGCAATGGGAGAATCGGAAAAAGCGAGGACGTTGGCGGACGAAGTGATCGCTTGCGAAAAATTCCGCTTGGTGAACCGAAAGGAAAGCATCGATATCGCAGCGGAATACCAGGATGTACTGTTTTCAGACGAACATATTTTTACGTTGCGCAACAAGAGTATACCTGATTATGCAAAAGCGGTACACGTCACTCCGGATCAATATAGCAGAGTGCCTTTGCCTCTGGCCGGGAATATCCGGGAATTGTACGACGGGCTCTATGAAGACGTCCGTCTGGCCATATGGGTCGATGGCGGTGTTTTTGAAAAATATACCAAGGGCGATCCGAAGCATTTCTTTCCGAAGGTTCCTGTGATCCGTCTTGCAGAGATGTATTTGATTTCTGCCGAAGCATGGCTGGACGACGATGCGGCGATGGCTCTCGGACGCTTGAACGAGCTAAGGATATCGAGGAGTAATGCAGATAGCGGTTTGCAGGAAATCAGCCTGGAGGATATCGTACTGGAATACCGGAGAGAATTTATAGGTGAGGGCCAGGTATTTTTCATGTACAAGCGATTGAACCGGAATATCCCTCTGGGACCGGGTTTTTCGGATGTTCCTGCCAGTGACCGGATTTTTGTCGTCCCCTTGCCCGACCGGGAAATAGAATATGGAAACAGAGTGCAAAATTAAATAATCCAAAGATGAAAAAATTGTTATGCTTTTACGGATGGATGCTTGTGTTGGCGGGATGCAGCCAGAAAGAAATCATGGATTTCGAATCCGTTGACCGGATTTATTGGGATTATCCCGTGTATAACATCAACGGGACGGATGTGGAAGTGGATTCGGTAACCGCTTCTTTCGGCATGGTGCCGTCGGGACAATGGCAGGATACTGCTTTTTTTGTAGTGAAATGTATGGGACGGGTAGCGGATGTTCCGCGGAAATATGCAATCTCTATAGTCGATTCTTTATCTACTATGGTGGAAGGCATCGATTTCGAGAGGCTGGACAGGGAACAGGTATTCCGGGCGGGAGTTTATACGGACACTTTGCGGATTGTTTTCTATCGTGAACATGTGAATCCCAGTCACATTGCTAAAGAATCCAAACGGCTGGTGCTTCGGATTGAAAAGTCTGCCGATTTCGACATTGGAAATGCCGGAAAAAGAGTGATGAAATTATCCGTCAATAATTATCTGGCAGAGCCGGCATGGTGGAGTGTAGATAAAAATTCTCCTTATCTGAAATATTATCATCCGGAAAAATGGAAAGTACTCATGTATTACGATCAGCGTATTTCCAATGCCCTGGAATTGGGAGTGAATACCCTTGAACTGTCCAATCTGTGTGAGAAAAAGGCAACGCCTTACCTGGAATATAATAAAATATACGACAGTGAGACCCATCAACGGGTGTTTTGGGACCGTCTGGAATAAAAGAGGCGGGACGAAGGGAAGCGGTTGGCTTTCAAAGGTTGCTATCCCGCTTTCCATTACGTTGAAACGCACAAACGGATTAGGAATAGCGAGGGATATATCCCCGCTGTACAATAAGTTGTTTAACTGTTCGGTCATCCCCGCCTGCCTGATTGCGGGCCTGCCTGGAAAGAGGCTGCCGAAGGCGGATGTCGGATGGCTTGTATTTAAAAATAGAATTTTATGAAAAATCTTTTATATTCGATATTCCTGATTTTACTGGCTGCTTGTTACGAAGACAAGGGTAACTATTCTTATCGGGATATAAACCGATTGAGTCTGGGAGGGGTGGATAGTACCTATATTGTCGATCAGTTCGATACTTTGTTTATAGATCCTCGCTTGCAGGGGACTTTTTATAGCGATGATTCAAAATTCGATTTTGAATGGGAAATCGACCGGAAGATCGTAGGCCACGAAAAATCGTTGCGTTATGTTGTGAAGATGGAACCTACGGCCGAACCGAAGTTTTGCCGTTTGATCGTTACCGACAAAGAACTGGGGACCCGGGCTTTTTTCCCTTTTAATTTGTCGGTAAGCAGTGCTACCGCCGGGGACGCCATCGTCATTTTGAGCCGCTATCAGGGGAGAGCCGAACTTTCTTTCCTGCGATTAAAAGAAGGAAGTAAATTTGCTGTCAACTATTATCAGGAAGTAAGCGGAAAGCCTTTGGGCACGGGACCCCGAAAAATGTATCAGCAGTATAAAACGGTCGACGTTTCCGGTAAAACAAGCTATTTGGATGCTAATTAGGGGTTGCAGGTGTTGTTGAACGAGGGATTGAAAACCATCGAACATCAGTTGATGGTT
>CAJKZL010000497.1 GCA_905204385.1 uncultured Odoribacter sp.
CCTGTGATTCTCCTGGAATTTCCCTCTGTTCAATGTGGCCTGTTCATTTTCCGTTTACACCGGAGAGGCCAACCTGAGTAAGACCATTTCCAGTTTTTACGATTCAAACCTGGGAGAATTTACCGGCACCGCCGTCAACCGGATGAGCTGGATGTCGCCTGAAACCCAAATCTGGAACCGGTATTACAGTTTCCTCGGGCCCATCAATATGATTATCGAGGGGATAGACGCGGCAGAAGGAGATCATGAAGATTTGCGCAATTATGTGAAAGGGGAAGCTTTGGTATGGAGGGCCTATGCCTACTATAAATTATTGCAGTATTATGCCCCCTATCAGGACGACCGATACGGGATTCCGGTATACCTGAAACCTTACGACGATCCGGGAAATGCAATGCCCTCGCGTTTGTCGCAGACGGAAGTCTACCGCCAGATCCTCGGCGATTGTGCCGAAGCTCAGAGATTGCTCGAAATCACTCCCTCAAACAAATGGAATTGCGCTTACGAACCCTCTTTCCTGCATGCAATGCTGGCGGATATCTATACTTACAAAGCCATGTCCGCCGCTCAGGAAAGCGAAGATTGGGGAAATGCACTCCGAAATGCCGAAGCTGCCATGAAAGGCCGTTCGCTGACCCACGATGCAGACGTATTTCGCTCGATGTTCGATTGTGAAGCCTTGAAAGTCTTCACCCATGATGAATTTTTTATCCGGCTTGTCGACGGTACGAACGGTCTGTTGCTGGCTTTCCGCACCGCCTATTGCAGTTCGGACGACAACATGGTCGACGGCGTTCCCGATATGGATTTTTACAAAATGTATAAGGCCGACGATATGCGCAAAAAGATATATTTCACGGAACAAGGGGACGGCAGAGTGGTTTGTGATAAATATAATTTACTTACCCAAAGCTGGAAAGACGGCGGCGCTTTAATGCCTTTCCGGCTTGCCGAGATGTATTTGATCAAGGCCGAAGCTTTATGCCGTACCGGCCGGGAGGCAGAGGCCAGGACGACACTGGACTTATTCAAGGAATCCCGTTATACGAACGTTGCCGGCTCTTACACCGAATCGGACTTACTGGCGGAAATCCTTAAAGAACGGAAACTTGAATTTTATCAGGAGAATGATTTTCGCTGGCTGGATATGAAAAGACTAGGCGTAAAGATGGAGCGCATAATCAATGGAAATGTTTATGTTCTGGAACCTGACGATTTCAGGTATTGCCAGCCGATACCGACCGACGAAATGAAGAATAATTTCAATATGGTACAAACTCCGGGTTGGGACGACATATTCTTTTAATTAAAAAATAAGACAGATGAAAAATAAAAATAATTATTTATGGCTGGTCCTGTTGTTACAGGTCATGGGAGCCTGTACGCCGGAGGAATATACCTTTGTGGACAATAGGACAATAGACCCCGATTCCATCGCCGGCATAAGATTACAAACCAATCATACCTTATTGCTGGCCGACGGCAGGGCTCAAATCGAAATGCAACCGGTGTTGTTGCAGAAAGACGGCAACGAAGTTTTGCGTAGCCGCATAGACGACCGTTTAATAGAATATCGCACTCTTTCAGGAGAATCCATCTCCCGGGTGTTTGCAACTTCTGCAGCCGACAAAATCGGGGAAAAAATAGAAGTTTACGCACAACTGAAAGGGAAAGACCTTGTCTCGGACACCGTCGCTTTTGAAATTGTAGCCCCCTGGGATTCTGAATCTTTACAGGAAATTTCTGTTCACGTCGTTTTTCACGTCATCCAGGTAGCATCGGAAGTGGAATCCTATGGCGGGGAATTTGAAACAGCCCGGCTTCATTCCATTTTAGAAAAACTGAACAATGCTTTTTCGGGAAATGTCAGCCATAATCCGGTCGGGGTAGACTCAAAAATCCGCTTTAAACCGGCATTATACGATCCGGACGGACAAAAATTGAGAGAACCCGGTATTCACCGCCTGGTCACGGAAAGCGTATCGGACGCCGGCAACGACCAGTATGAAACTTTCCTCAAAGAGCAAAAGTTAGTATGGCCTTATGATCGATACATGAACATCTGGCTGGTTTCCGACAAAGCGAATAAATTGAACGGCGGCTTTTATTTCTTCGTTACCTCGAAGTGCATTCCCCGTTATTTAACGGAAACAATAGGATCATCGGACATCCCGGCGGGACTTAGTTTGCAAAAATTGCCTTCTGCCTGGCAACCCTCTGCCAGGGAAACCGGGATTATATACCGTTTGGAAACACTGAATAAGCTAAGTTGGGTTACCGATCCTATTTATGAATCGGAATTGGTATTTAATGTCGGCGAGTATCTGGGACTGAAACGTACTTGGGGGAAAAATAAAAACGATATGTCCGACGATCATTGCCAGGATACGCAACCCTATTATCTGGGAGCCCCGGACAGTTATAAAGGGAATAAAACCATGTTTAAGGCTGTAGGATCTTGTTTCTTCCTGGCGGAAAACATTATGGACGACCAGTCGGGAGTACACCGCTCCGTCTCGGCCGAACAAGCAAAACGCATGAGATGGGTATTGGAAAACTGCCCGGAACGGTCGGCCTGGAAATCGGATTTTGCCTTTACCGGGAAGTAAAACGAACCGTCAAAACCAGCATATCCAATCGCAGGAAAATCATAAACGCGGGGAATTTCATTACCATCTTGAGAGGGTCGAAATTCCCCTCAATCTTTAATCGCAATCTGGATATTATAAGGCCATCGAGGGTATTCCAACTTATTTTTTTAAATGCATAAACATCAAAACAGGATTATCCTCTTCTGAAATACTGAACCTTTCCTTGTTCAAACCCAATTCTTTGTATTTTATAGCGGGAATAATCTGAATCAGGGTTGTATCGTCCGCTTTCTTCGTACATTGGGGTGAAAAACCACCATCGATGTCATTCTCCGGAAAGCTTTTTTTAGGAAAAACAGTCAGCTTATGCTTTACCTTATCGTAACAAGCCAAACGCATGTTCTCCTTCTTCGGATAAAAATAAATAAAAATATAGAGAGGCGTTTCAATAGCACCCCCTAAACGGGTATAATTCTCGATCTCTTCATGCCTTGCCCAATTGTAATCCAACTCAGCCGGATAAGCAGGCCCGACT
>CAJKZL010000498.1 GCA_905204385.1 uncultured Odoribacter sp.
GAACAAATGATACACGTTCGAGGTAATAATCATCGTATCGCCCCCGCGGAAACTGACAGTTTCATTATCCAAACGCAGTATGCAATTTCCCTTCTTTACGTAATTAATCTCGATACGCAAATGTCTGTGAGACCCATAAGTCTCCCCCGGTTGAAAAGAAACAAAACGGAAAACATCCGCCAAACGCTTACTTTCTATTCCCTCTAAAATATCCTCCAGCAATTTCCACAGCGATAATCCGGCAATTGGTCCCATATTCTTCAAATTTTTAACGGCATCCCTTGCAAAATCAATGATGTACTCTCCTACTTTATGAATAAACCTTTACGAACTCAAATCGCACAGTTCACGTCTACTTTTCAATCCGGACCTTATATTTTTCCATCAATTGCTCAGCTATTTTACTCCCGTCTTTACGCGCCCGGTCCGAAGATACAAAATCATGTTCCACCCAATCGTACTCAAAATCCTTCATCTTCTCAGCAAATTTCTTCTCATCGAAAGGCGTCCCCTCCCGGAGAGACTTGATCACCTCCCGGACAAACATCCTCCACCGGGGCGTATAATAACCGCTCATCAGCCCGGCCCAGCTCCGGTTGGCATAGTCGTTCAACGACTGTCCCCGCTCACCCCAGGTCGTCAATAAAGTACGGGCATTCTTCTCCTCCGTCTGCTCGCCAATACTTTCCGCTCCCTGTATCCACCTGCCGAAAGAAAAGGTCGGGGGGCAGGACAGCAACAATTCCAGGTCAGATAAAATTTCCAGCATCTCATGACCTTTCAATGCCAAAAGGAGGGTGTCTTTTGCATCATAAGCCCTCGCAAATTCATCCCTAACACGACCGAAATAATTACCCAACACCTGACGTCCCAGATTGACCACATCGAAAACATAAGCATCCCTGCTACTTCCCTCTCCGGCTCCCAGCAGCGTTTCCCATATACCGAAGAGGTCCTCATTCCGGTAGCCAATACGGGGATTAGTCGTCCAATTTCCATGTCCTTTCAAGGTCGGACGGGCATTCGTCAACATCCCCTGGCCCAGACGGGCATGTTCCGTATATACCTTATCCAGCAACTCCCGCCAGGCTGCCCTCGCCTGCTCATTGACACAGCCATACCGGCGGTCTGCCAAAGCCTCTATCCATTGTTCATCGGTCAACCGGGATTCCCAGGCTTTCTCCAAAACATATTCATACATAAAGGGATTCACATCAAAAGACTCCAGCGTAGAACCGATCCCCTCAAAATTTTCACATCCATTCCGCCATACATTTTCGATCCGCTTGCCCGTCTCCCGCAAATTGCCTGCAAGCATAGTATTTCCGCCGAAATTTCCCAGATAACACCACAAATACGGTTGTCCGTAATAGGATTCCGTCCTTTTCCAACGCTCCGTATTTTCGGCATAATAGTCCAGCAGGATCATTTTATTCTCCGGAACCCCATTGACAAAGGCATCGATACGGGGAGCCGTCCAATGCTTCCGGTCATAATAAAAGAGCCAGGTCATTTGCAGCCATACCGCCTCCTTATCCACCTCCGTAATCGTATTGTAGATCGTACGCGAAACGGTAGCCAGATAATCGGGTTCCCAGCTCGGCGATTGTATCTCATTGAACGGATCGGCACCGTAAATATGATCCGAACCATAACGCTTGATCTGCTCTTTCAAAAATTCCTTCTGAATAACCGGAAACAAAGGATCGAGAGGATCGAGGAAGAAACTGCGGTATTCATCCCGGAAACCTCCCCAGCTACTCATTTTATTGATCTTCGACTCCGGATGAACTTTGATCAGAGCTTCCGGAACATGTCCAGCAAATGCTGGAAGCACAGGCTTCATATTCAGGCTTCTTTCCCGTGCCACGATCCATTTCTGAAGTTCTTCCTGATGTTTCAGATAAGAATCGGGCAACGGTCCCTGAAAATGATCGAGATTGGTCATCCGGTGCCAGGCCAAATGCGCAGGACCGGTAAAATAATCCTTAATATCCTCTTCCTTTAAACCCAACTTTTTCCACACCTTCAACCAGATAGCCTCCTGCCCCGTGATGGCAAGCGGCATATTTACCCCATTCAGCGCCATCCAGTCGATAAAACGTTCCCAATCCCTCCATTGCCACCAGGCCATCGTATAGCCAAAAGTGCAATAATTCAGAAAAAAACGTTTATCCATCCGCGCCGTGATACGGACTTTCTCTCCGACTGCGGGCAACACATCCGGCAATTCCACCGGATCATCGGCATACCAGGAAACCGTAGTATAACAATAATATTTCAGATAATGATTCAACCCTACGGCCATAGAATTGGCGGAATTTCCCCGGATGCACACCTTTCCATCCACGGTTTCGAGTTCAAAAACATCTTTCCCCGATGCGCTTCCGATTTCTTCAAACAGAAACTGACCGGCCTGCTCCGGTAGCAACCGCCTCAGAAGGGCTTCGGCCGCTTTTTCATTCTTATTCGCCAGCAAACCCAAAGGCCACAGACACAAACAAAACAAAATCCCTTTCATTTTCATCATTTATCAAGTTAGTTTCGCACAATCTCTTTTCATTTCCGGCAGGATGCCCATCGATTCCAACATTCCCGTCGGTTCAACTTCTCTGCCCTCTCCTTTACCGATACAGAAAATCACTCTTTTTTACATATACCCGAAAATCCTTCACCATTCCGGGAGCTCCCTTTTCGGCCCGGGGCAAATAACGGAAACCGGTGACGGAACATTCTTCTCCGAGGTCTATTACCAATTGATGGGGATATGCCGTCTTTATCCCGCTCCTCCAGTAAGTAGATTCCTGCAAATCAAAAATCTTATCTGCCGTATGGTTTCCCCCCAGACTCTCCTCACTGTCGGCATAGCGGATTTTCCAGTGTTCCCGGGATAACGGCTTACCCCCGGGACCCAGTACCTCCATTTCCGCAATAGCCGCCACATTTCCGCCATCCTGAGCTGAAAGCCCTTCCAGACAAAAATAGCGTCCTCTCGCTTGCCGGGGCAATCTGACTTCCTGCCAACCGTTCCCCGGCCTTAAAGTTCCTTTCATACAGGCATCTTCATACGCCAGATTCAGCGATTCCTCCTTTATACGGTGGCTGCCGCCGGATACCTGCCAGAG
>CAJKZL010000499.1 GCA_905204385.1 uncultured Odoribacter sp.
GTCTGGCTACCCAGATCGGCTCACAACTGGTTAACGTGCTGTATATTCTGGATGAACCCAGTATTGGATTGCATCAGAAAGATAACCGCCGCCTGATTCGTTCGCTGCAACAATTGAGGGACAACGGCAACTCGGTGATTGTGGTGGAACACGACCGGGAGATGATGGAAAGCGCCGACTATATTGTGGATATGGGGCCGAAGGCCGGCCGGAAAGGAGGGGAGGTAACCGCCATCGGAACTTTTGAAGAGATAAAGAAGAGTAATAGCCTTACAGCCCAGTACCTGAACGGGACCAAAGAGATCGGTCTGCCGGAGAAGCGCCGGGAAGGGAACGGCAAGTTTCTGACCCTGAAAGGGTGTACGGGAAATAACCTGAAAAACGTCACGGTGAATATTCCCCTGGGGATGCTGGTATGTGTCACCGGAGTGAGCGGAAGTGGTAAATCCTCGCTGATCAATGGTACGCTGCATCCGATTTTGACAGAAAAATTCTACCGGGCGGTAACCAGTCCGCTGCCGTATAAGTCCATAGAAGGGATCGAGAATATTGACAAGGTGGTCGTGGTGGATCAAAGTCCACTGGGACGTACCCCTCGTTCGAACCCAGCTACGTATACGGGAATCTTTACCGATATCCGGAAGATTTTCGAGAAATTACCGGAAGCTCAAATCCGGGGATATGGAGCAGGACGGTTTTCGTTCAACGTGGCAGGAGGCAGGTGTGAAGAATGCAAGGGGGCAGGAGTGAAGACCATAGAGATGAATTTTCTTCCGGATGTGTATGTGCATTGTGAAGCCTGCGACGGTAAGCGATACAACAAAGAAACGCTGGAAGTGAGGTATAGGGGTAAATCGATAGGCGATGTGCTGAACATGACCATTAACCAGGCGGTGGAGTTTTTTGAAAATGTTTCTTATTTGCAGCAAAAGTTGAAAATGCTGCAGGACGTAGGCCTGGGATATGTGAAGCTGGGGCAGCAATGTACCACTTTGAGCGGAGGAGAATCGCAACGGATAAAATTAGCTGCGGAATTGGCGAAGAAGGATACCGGAAAGACTTTGTATATTCTGGATGAACCGACGACGGGACTGCATTTTGAAGATGTCAATATTTTGCTGGAGGTGATACAGAAATTGGTGAATAAGGGAAATTCCGTGATTATCATCGAACACAACCTGGATGTCATTAAAGTTGCCGATTATCTCATCGATATGGGACCCGGTGGGGGAAAAGAGGGCGGTAAAATCGTCGCTCTGGGAACTCCGGAGGAAGTTGCCAAGGTGAAAAATTCGGAAACCGGAAAGTTTCTGGCGGAAGAGTTATCGAAGGAATAATGCTCAAGTTTAGGGAAACCGAAATCCATATATCATAATATACCGACGGCATTCAGGAGAATAAGCAGGATGCAGACGGGGGCAATGTATTTCAAAATAAAGGTGTAGAGTTTGAAAAAACGAATTTTCAGGCTACCGCCATTGCTGATCTCGTTATAGAGCGCCGCCTTGTCGAGATACCAGCCAGCGAAGAAGCAAATCAGGATTCCACCCAAAGGAAGGAGGATGTTGGAACATAGGTAATCGCAGGCTTCGAAGATACTCATGCCGAAAATGCGGACGTTGCCCAGAGGACCGAAGGAGAGAGTGTTGAAACTGCCGATAAAGGTGATCGATAAGGTAGCTGCCAGCGTGGCTACAGGACGTTTGATTTTCTTCTCTTCGACCAGGTAAGCTACGGGGACTTCGAGCAGGGATATAGCAGAGGTCAAAGCAGCAAATGTCAATAGGATAAAAAACAGTACGGCCCAGACTTCTCCTGCCGGGAGGCCCTGGAAAACTTTGGGAAGGGTCAGGAATACCAGTCCCGGTCCCGCCTGAGGATCTATATGGAAGGAAAATACAGCCGGAAGTATCGCTATTCCTGCCAAGATGGCTACGAGGGTATCGGTAATGATGACTTTCAGCGAAATACCGGCCAGATTGTCTTTTTTAGGGATATAGGAAGCGTAAGTCAAGAGGATACCCATGCCCACCGATAGCGAGAAAAAGGCTTGTCCGAGGGCGGATAAAATACTGCTGGCTGTGAGTTTGGAAAAATCGGGATAAAACAGGAATTTTAGTCCTTCGGATGATCCGCTGAGCGTCATGGAATTGATGCTGAGAGTAATGATAATGATGAACAAAAGAGGCATCATGATTTTGGAATACCGTTCGATACCTTTCTGCACGCCTCCCATAATAATGGCTCCCGTCAGCAGCATAAAGCCTGTTTGCCATAGCACGGCTTTATAAGGGTGCGATATGAAGAGATTGAAGACGTTAGTAATCTCGTCTGCACTTTGCCCTTGGAAAGAATTGTTCAGGGAAAGCCATACGTATTCCAGGGTCCAGCCGGAAACAGTGCCATAAAAGGAGAGGATCAGCGAAGCGGCGAGTATAGACAACAATCCGAAAAAAATCCAGGGGGTACCGGGCGCAAGGGTGCGGAAGGTGCCGAAAGCATTCTGCTGCGAACGGCGGCCTACGGAAAATTCCGCCAGCATAACCGGAAAACCTATCGCAATGGTGAAAAAGATATAGATTAAAAGGAAGGCGCCTCCTCCGTTTGTTCCGGCAACATAGGGGAATTTCCAGATGTTCCCCAGCCCTACCGCCGAGCCTGCCAAGGCTGCAATTGCTCCGAATTTGGATTTAAACCCTAATCTTTTGTCAGAATGATGCATAACGAATGATTTAATTCCAAGCAAAGTTAGCGAATTATTTTCGCATAGGGAATGGAAAATAACGGGCCGGCAGATAAAAACTAAAAATGCCTCAAGGGTTCCTTCCATTTTTAGTTAAAAAACTTATCTTTGCAGCCAAATCAAAACAAATAAGATGCAGGAAAAAATTTTGATATTGGACTTCGGATCGCAATACACTCAGTTGATTGCGAGAAGGGTCCGGGAGCTGAATGTATATTGTGAGATCTATCCCTACAATCATTATCCCGCTCCGGATTCTTCAGTAAAAGGAGTGATACTGTCCGGAAGTCCTTTCTCGGTAAGAGATGAAAAAGCTCCCCGGCCCGATTTGTCGGCGATCAAGGGGAGTTATCCTTTGCTAGGGGTCTGCTTTG
>CAJKZL010000500.1 GCA_905204385.1 uncultured Odoribacter sp.
CTTTCGAAAAACAATGAAGAAATTTACGGTTCGGACACCAACCACATTCCCGGTTCTACCGAATTGAGAGGCAGCCGTCACTGGCCTTCGCAATCCGTACAACCGGTATTTATCCTGGACAACGCCCTGGTAGACGCCCGCAGAATCCGGGATTTAAACATCGATGAGGTGGCCGAAGTCATCATCCGCAAGGATGCAGGCTCCCTGGCCGCCTATGGACTGAGGGGAGGCAACGGAGTAATCGAAATCCGGACCGTCCGTCCGGAAGCGGGATCTATCCGTCTTGTCTACCACTTCGACGGTTCATACCAAAAGGCCGGCCTAAGCACCTGGAATCTTTTGAATGCCGCAGAAAAACTCACTCTGGAACAAAAGGCCGGCCTTTATCGATCGGAAGATCCCGCTACCCAACAACAACTGCAACGGCTGTTTGCCGAAAGACAAGGGCTGATTGCCCAAGGCACCGATATCGACTGGTTAAAAGTTCCCCTGCAAACAGCATTCAGCCATCGTCATAAAATCGACGTCTATGGAGGAGACGAATTTATCCGGTACAAATTCACTTTGCGCGCAGCTCCCGGTACCCAGGGTGTGATGAAAAAATCCAAGAGGGACATTTACGGGGCCGATGCCTTCCTGGAATATCGTTACCGCTCCCTGACCCTATCCAACCGCATCAGCGTCGATAAAATCTATGCCAAAGCTTCTCCTTACGGCAGCTTCTATTATTACGGTTCCATCAATCCCTATTTCAGCGGACGGGATGCCGAAGGACTATTGTATAATTCCCTGGGTGAAAACAGTTTTAACGAACAGGCAAATCCCCTTTATGAAACCTCTTTAAGCTCTTTTTCCAAGCAGGAATCCATGCACCTTTACGACAATTTCACGGCAAGCTATTCTTTTGCAACTCATTTCCGGCTGAGTGGAAGTTTCATTTTTGTGCGCGATCATATACAAAATGACTTCTACCTGTCGCCCGATTCTTATGTATTTTCAAAACTATCCTCCAATGAAAGCAAAAAGGCCGGAGTGTACGAGATCACTCACAACAACCGGCTTACCTACGAAGGCCGGGCCGGCCTTTCCTACGAAAAATCCTATAAACGTTCGGCATTCGGAGCAAACCTCGGCCTGAATGTTTTCCAGGGGAAATACGATTACGACACCTATGCCGGCGTAGGTATTCCGATCGACCGGATGGGCTTTATCTCTTTCGCAACCGCTTACGACACCTCCCTAAAACCCGATGCCCGCGAAGAATATGACCGGATGCTGAGCGGAACCTTATCCGCCTATTACCGTTTCGACAACCGTTATGAAGCCCGCTTTTACCTGCGGATAGACAAATCTTCCCGATTGGCGCCGGATAAATGCCGGGCAGCCTTTTACGGAGGTTCGGTACAATGGAATATCCATCAGGAAAAATTCCTGAAGGACCGGTCGGTTGTCGATCGTCTGACCCTGCAAGCAGCCATAGGCACCAGCGGGGACATCGGCTTCAATCCCACCGCCCATACCCTGACCTATCATTACAACATCGGAAACGAATATATTTACAACTATTATCTGATCGGAGCCCAAATCAATGCCCTGGTCAATCCCTCCCTGAAATGGAGTACCACACAAAATAAAAACATCGCCCTTCGGGCAGAAGCCTACGGAGTTTCACTGGGAATCGACTACTACGACAATACCACCCGCAATCTTCCGGTGGTGGCTCCGGCAGCCCTGGCTACAGGATTCGACGATATGCCCGGTAACGGAGGCCGTATCCGGAACAACGGTATAGAGTATGCTTTAGGCATAAAGATTCTCGATCGAACTGACGGTTGTCGTCTGGAACTCTTTACGACCGGAATACACCCTAAAAATAAAATCACTGCCGTGCCCGAGTATTTCCGGAACTTCTATAACGAAAAAGCCGGCGAGCAACAACCCGACGGCGCTCTATATCCCACCCTGATTCGCGAAGGAAAATCCGTCAACACCCTCTATGTCGTTCCTACGTTGGGAATC
The DNA here is from genome assembly GCA_905204385.1 of uncultured Odoribacter sp. The sequence continues at coordinate 2,020 of CAJKZL010000500.1, forward strand.
GATCCGGTAACAGGCCAGGAAGTTTTCCAGACTCAAGAGGGAACGAAAAGCTATCATTATTCTACCCAAGATGTGATCGCCGCAGGCGAAACCACTCCAAAACTGAAAGGTACCTTCGGATTCGGATTTTCCTGGAAACAATGGCATCTGAATACCCATTTCTATTACAGTACAGGCGGAAAAACCTATAATGCTACTTTAGCGGACATGCAGTATGGAGATCCGGCTTATAACATGGATCGCCGCATTGCATATATGCCCGTAGAGCAGGCCCGGAATCGCTTTATAGAAAAACGCAATGAGATAGGTTTGGGGAGCGTCCGCGCCGGTTATGAATTTACCTTCACGACAGCAGCCAAATTGTATATGCAGCAATTCGGCATTTACCTCACCGGTAACCGATTGTTCCACCATTGCTCTGCCGATTACCGGCGAGGATCACTTTATCCTTTCGCCCGTACGGTGACCGTATCCCTCAGGGCTACTTTTTAAACACTGTTCATTTGAAATGATTCACCGACCCAAAATATACAATCTATTATGAACAAATACATACTCATCCTCCTACTTCTCACATCGATGCTGAGCGCCTGCAACGACTGGTTCGAAATCCAGCCCCAGGGCGATATCGATGAAGAACGGCTTTTCTCGGACGAAGATGCATTCCTGAATGCCCTGGCCGGCGTATATACCCAATTGCGGGAAAATACCCTTTATGGGGAGCAACTCTCCGTCTCCTCCCTGGAATTTATGGCACAGCATTTTATTCCGGATGACGAAGTAACCCGGTCTCTGGCAGCTTACGATTTTTCCAGAGCCGAAAATCAAAAAATCATCCGGGACATCTGGCGGGATATGTACAATGCCATCGCCGCCTGCAACAAGGCCCTCGCACATATCCTCGTTACAGATGTCGTCTTTAACTTTACCGATCAGCGTGAAATCATTACCGGCGAACTCTATGCTTTAAGAGGCGCCCTGCATTTCGAACTCCTCCGGATGTTCCATCCCCATCCGTCCGTGGATGCCTCTTTTAAGGGCATGCCTTATATGCCC
>CAJKZL010000501.1 GCA_905204385.1 uncultured Odoribacter sp.
GGTTTCCCGTTGGCATAATTTTTACGTAGAAGGACTCAACTGGCTAGTCGAGCATGTCGGGATCGACGGTCTATATATCGACGACCTGGCCTTCGACCGCACAACCATGAAACGTATCCGAAAAGTGCTGGACAATGGTTGTCCCGCCCCACGTATCGACTTACATTCCGCCAATCAATTCAATCCGAAAGACGGTTTTATCAATAGTGCCTGTCTCTACATGGAACATATGCCTTATCTCGACCGTTTGTGGCTGGGGGAATATTTCGACTACAATGCCGGACCCGATTATTGGCTGACGGAAGTCTCCGGTATTCCCTACGGCATGATGGGCGAGATGTTGCAGGACTGCGGAAATCCCTGGCGCGGAATGATCTACGGCATGACTTCGCGCCTGCACTGGGAAGGTTGCGAAGTAGCCCGCCACCTATGGAGGGCCTGGGACGACTTCGGGATTAAAAACAGCCGGATGATCGGTTATTGGGTAAGCGACACTCCGGTGAAAACCAACCGGAAGGATATCCTGGCCACCTGTTACGTCCAGGACGGCAAGACCATGATTGCCATCGCCAGTTGGGCCGGAAAAGACCAGGAGGTAAAACTCTCTGTCGACTGGCGGCAACTCGGGCTGGATCCCGCCAAAGCAAAGCTTTACGGTCCGGAAATTCCTTTATTCCAATCAGAGGTGAGTTTCGCTCCCCAAAAGAGCTTCAAAGTGGAAAAAGGCAAAGGATATCTCCTGATCCTGGAATAAGCGCATCGCGGATTCCGGTTTACGCTCATCACGATAGAGTGCTGTAAACCGGAATCCTATCTTCTGCTGCCGGGCTTTTAAAACGGATACCCGATCGCCAGATTCAGCACCAATCCTTTCCAGAAACTTCCGGTGATGTTGTAATAGCCCGACTTACCCGTGCTGTAGGGAGCATGAATCGGGATTCCCAGATCGGCGCGGATAATGATGTACGAAAAGTCATAGCGTACTCCGAACCCTGTACCCAAAGCGATCTCCTTGGGCAGGGTTTTCAACCGAAATTCCCCACCGGGCCGCTGTTCCTCCTTCTTCAACAACCAGACGTTTCCGCCATCCAGAAACAAAGCTCCCTTAAATCGTTCGTAAATGGTAAAGCGGTACTCGATGTTCCCTTCCAGTTTGATGTCGCCCGTCTGATCCAGATAAGAATAGCGGGTTTCCACGGGATGATAGCTTCCCGGGCCGATGGAACGGATATGAAAAGCACGAATACTGTTCGCTCCTCCGATATAGAACTGTTCACTGTACGGCATAACCCTGGAATTGCCGTAAGCATATCCGATCCCTCCCATGATCCGCATGGCCAGTTGATTTTTAGTATCCACGGTTTTATAGCCGATCTGTTCGGAGGTCAGCTTGAGAAATTGAGAATAACGATTATTCAGGATCTGTTTGCCTTCCCCTTTGTGATTACCGGCCAAATACTGCACTCCGGCAATGATATTACCCGCCTGGGTCACCGAAGTTTGCCAGTACAAGCGGTTCGGATTTCTATAAGTCGCCGCCCGGTCATACGTATAGGTGTAAGACATCGACGGAATAAACTGATTGCGGAAACTCTGGGCGACAGCCGGATTTCGCATCGTCACCGAATCGAAAGCCTGGGACGTTCTCAAGAGATAGGTATAATTCAGCTTAAACGGCACGATCGTATGATAATTGCGGAAAGAGGAATTAAAATCGTAAGTCGCGCTTCCCCAAAACGAAATCATCCGGAAATAATTGTGCCGGTTCAATAAATCCGTTCCTACCTGAAACTGGGTTTGTTCCCGGCGGTCCCGCTTAGATTGCAAAAGCTTGGGCACCAGTAATCGGGGGACCGACAAATTGAAATTCAGCCCCAATTCATAAGAATTGATCAAGCCTGAATTTCCGGTCGCAGCCTTATTTCCTCCGATTTGCCACTCATAAGAACCGGTCAGCCGTACTCCGAAAGTCTCCGCTCTCCGAAACATATTCCGGTTGGTGATCCCCAATGTCAGCCCGGGACCCAATAAATTATTCGACTTGGAAGACACATCGAGTTCCACTTCTGTTTCGATAGGCAAGGCAAAATCACCGCTGATCTGCATATCCAGCAGCTTTCGTTTGGCCGAGTCGGGAGCCGTTATGCTCATATTGGCAAATTTAAACACCCCTAATTGTACAAAATTTGCCTGAGTGCGGCTTTGGCGCATAGCGGTGTAAAGCTGTCCGGGCCGCACTTTCACCGCACGTATCAATACATTGGGCTTCAGGGTAACGGGCGGCTCATACACTATTTTCACGCTGTCGAGCATCAGGGAATCCCTCTGCCGACTACCGTCGTTCCTCGATAGTACTACGCTGACGTCCCGGATATGATAAGGTTCTAAAGCATTGGCGGGGATGCCTTGCTTCAGGCCGATCCGGATATCGGCCACTTTATGCCGCATCGTGGTATCTACCAGAAACTCTATATAATCGGGCTGGAAAAAATAGTATCCCCGGTTACGCAAACGTTCGGACAAGCGTTGACGCTCCTCCTCCATTAGATTTACATCGTACTGATCCCCCGACTTCAGTTCGGAATAACGCATGGAAGGACGGACGATGCTGTCCATGGCGGGTTTCCAGCCCCATAACTCAATCGAACCATAACGGAAAGGAACCGGCAAATTCACCCGGTAACTGATCCGTGCTTTTTTAGGATTATGCTTCTTAGGGATCACCTCATATTCGGACGTCGTCCCATAGAAGCCGAAATCTTTCATGGCATTCTCCACCATTTTCAATCGCAATTCAGGCTGTACGTCGGAAATGAGAACGGGTTTTTTCGCCAATTTACGATATAGCCACCATTTAAAGCCATTCTCTTTCCGGAAGTTCCAGTTATACACCCAGAGTCCGATAGGCAAAGGCGTACGCACATAAGGCGAATACAAGGGATTGTTAGGCTTCACCGAAAGCGGACCGGTAGCGGCGGAACTTTGGGTACCGTTGAGCTTCACCTTGGGCGGGGTTTCGATCTTCATTTTTTTTACCCCGACGTAAAGCACTTCTCCTTCCGCCAGCTTCCGGGT
>CAJKZL010000502.1 GCA_905204385.1 uncultured Odoribacter sp.
CAGCACGACGGAAGCGCCGATAACCGGTTCACCGTTAACCTCCTTTACCGTTCCGGATGCCTTTTCCGTTCCGGACGATTTAGTAGTGTTGCTCCGTTTGTCCGAAATAACAATCGTCTTAGAGGAAACAATGCTGTATTCCAGATTTCTGCCTTTCAAGGCCTGATCCAGCACGGTTGTGACCGGAGCGTTCGTGGCCTGGACCGAAATGTTTTTATTGTCATCGAGGATAACATTCCGATAAGAGAAACGATACGTCGTCTGATTCTCGATGAGGTTGAAGATGTCTTTTAATGATACATTTTTTACGTTTACCGTTACCAATTTCTCTTGTGCTATAGCATGGAAGGTGCTAAAAAAGAGCAATAACGAAAACAAAGTAAACCACTTTAGCCGGGCATGTTTGTTTTTCATACGATAATGAATTTTAGATTAATGTTAAAGTCCTGCGAAATTGATATTCGCTATATAGAGACAACCCATTTTCACAAAAGTACCGAAGAAAAAACATGTTTTATAGCATAAAAAAAACAAAACCGCTTTCCTACGTCACAGGAAAGCCGGTTTTGACAATAGAAAAATAGGATTTAAAGGTCGGTCAGGATGATTTCCGTCCCTTTGATCTCTGCCTTCAGATGATAAGATTTCTCGATCACTTCCAGCACCTCGTTTAAATCGGTGAGCGGCAATGTACCGGTAAAGCTATCGTCGGGACAGTTTTCACCTATGACTTTAACGGTTACATGATAATTTTTCTCAATCGTACGGATCACTTCGGATAATCCGGTGTTTCTAAACACCATCTCTCCCTGTCGCCATGCTGAGATTCTTTTAATATCCTTTTCCGTGAGGACACGGATTTCGCCTGTCGCCTGATCCAGGATGGCTTTTTGCTCCGGACGCAGAATCACCTGGTGGCGGCTCCTGGTGGCGCACAACCATACGCTTCCTTCTTCCAGCACCAGTTCTGCCGTCCGATCCTCTTTCCGGGCGAGCAGGTTGAAGGTGGTTCCCAATACCTTTACCTGTAATCCTTGGGCATCGATCATAAAAGGGACTTCCTGATTCTTGCGGACCTGGAAATAACCTTCCCCGTTAAAATTGATTTTTCTTTCTTTTTTGTTGTAGGTTTTAGGAAAATATCCCAGCCTGGATTCGGAATTTAACGAAACGGTCGTTCCGTCCGGAAGGGTGACACTCGCACGTTCGCCCCGGGCGGTAGTGACAATCATTTCTTCGCTGGTCATTTGCCTGTTTTCGTAATACAGGTAACCGGTGAGCGCAACGAACACGGGCAACAGGACGGCTGCCGCCATCCGGAAAAAACGGATAAACCGGAAACCGCCGGAATTTTCTGCTTTGATGGTTTTGTCAATCCGCTCCCTGATTTTGTCCATCCGTTCGGAAGTGGCCGGGGTTTCATCTATTTCTTCCTCCATCCAGGCCTGATACATTTCCTGCTCTATTTCAGGGTCCGGCATAGCATTTACCTGATTCCTGAGTTCCTGTAACTCAGCCGGAGATAATTCGTCTTTCCTGTATTTAGATGTAAGTTGCTTCATGTATTCTTTTTATAATGATGACACCCGTTTATGCTGATTGTACCGAAAAATTCTTCCTAATTCATAAAAAATAACAGGAGCAGCAGTAATACTTTGTTTAATTTCTCTTTCAACGCCTTGAGTCCCAGCGAAAGCTGATTTTTCACTGTCTGTTCGCTTAAAGAAAGGGCTTCTGCTATCTCTTTATTGGACAATTGTGTGATCCTGGACAGATGATTGACTTTCTGTTGGTTAAGCTGAAGCATTTTAATGATTTGCCGGTTTCTACCCAGGAACTCGGTATATTCCAGTTTTTTGTTGGCATCTTCCGTGGATAAGACATTCAGGTAATTCACATAGTCTTCATACACCGGATGATTGACTTTAAAACGCCAGGCATTGATGAGACGATGTTTTGCCATGATGAAAAGCAACGAACGCAATGTCTCGTCTTGCTTTATTTTCAGACGATCGGACCATAGTTTTATAAAAACCTCCTGGACGATTTCTTCCGATTCTTCAGGCGACTTGGTAAATTGCAGGCTATAGGCATAAAGACGTTTGGAATACATTCGATAAATACGGTCAAATGCTTTATGCGACCCCCGTTTCAGGTCCTGAATCAGATCGTGTTCTGTATTTTCTGTGTGTTCCTCCAAGGTATATGAAATTAGTCAAAGCGATACATATCCATTGTCTTTGTAAAAGTGTCCGGGGATTTTCCTCCCCGGACACCCGATACCGATTGCCTTATGCAACGGGGTACTCTATAATGTTGCTTGCCCGGTCGGCCCTTTTTTCTTTTATCGCCTATCGTCATTGAGGGGACTATCCGACCGAGCGTATCCTCCTGGTCGATAGCTGAAAAAATTATTCCATATAAAGCTTAAGATCCTTAGGCTTGTTTTTCAGTTTCACTTCTACGCTTTTTAGTTCTCCTTTTCCGTCCACATAGTTAACCGTATAGGTTCGGTCTTTTTCCAGCATGAAAGTCAATACATCGTTCATATCCTGGGTCGGACCGGCACTACGGCCTCCCCCCATCTGCAATTTGCCTCTGAAAACATCCATATTGGTAGCAACCCGGTCTTCGGACTGTTTATCGTGTTTCTTATCCTTGAAAACCATCACCCTTAAGGGAACATGATTACCGTCGGCCGAAATGGACGACAGATGCGATTGGTATAAACTCACATACCGGTCCGTCACATTCGCAGCACTCACATAACGGATATTTTCATCCCATACCAAAGGGAAAGAGATTCCTGTGGGCTTGAACGAAGAGGCATAAATAGCTTTTGCCACATCGTCCTTTACAGCCTTTCCGGCATCTGCAAAAAACCAGGCATTGTCCAACTGTCCGGGATAATAATATTCGGTAAAATACCATTTTCCATCGGCCCAAACTTCAGTCCAATTGTGGTTTCCTCTTTCATCATGCCAATTGGGGGTACCGGCGACCCGGGAAGGAATCCCTACGGCCCGGAAAGCATCCGTCAGCAATATAGACAAACCAGTGCAGGAAGCCATA
>CAJKZL010000503.1 GCA_905204385.1 uncultured Odoribacter sp.
TTATGTTCCTGGTGGGCATGAGTACGCCCCAATTTGTCGGCATCGACCATGCGGCGCGGGCTGCGGAAGCCTCCGGGGTCATTGCCTCCTTGCCCATGCCTTCGTGGGGAGTTTTGGCGGGCCACGTATTGGTCGTCACTTTATTATCCAACCTGGGAAAAATGTTCCCCTTGTTTTTCTACCGCGACAGGCGGCTGGAAGAACGCCTGGCACTGTCCATCGGTATGTTCACCCGCGGCGAAGTGGGGGCGGGGATCATCGTGATAGCCCTGGGCTATCAATTGGGCGGCCCCTTCCTGATCATCTCCGTATTCAGCCTGGTGTTGAACCTTTTGCTGACCGGGGGCTTTGTCTACTGGGTAAAACTTCTGGCCCAGCGGGTGTATGGAATGAGGGAGTAGATTTGTCTGTTTTCCGATTGTTAAAAATGTCGGTGAGGACCCGTCTGTAAACGGAGGAAAGAAGAGGGTAGCGGGGAGAGTTCGGGTTAGGAATGGGTATAGGTATCGCTACCTTACGGGCGTAACCAAGACGTTACAGGGACGTAACTGCGGCGTCGGCTAACGTCGTTGTAGCGCCGGTGTAACGTCTTTGTATCGAAGTCGATGTAGTGAAACTCTGGCCAATGGTATACCGGTATGTTGTTGAAAGCTTTCGATAAATATATTGCCGAGTTCCTCTATGCCGAGGCGTATTTTCCTACGGCCAAGGCTAAGAGAGTGTGCCGTTTCAATCGCTTCAGGAGTCGCCGTCAATACCTTAATTTCTGTACAAAAGCCGTGCACTCGGTCTGGGAAGAATTGAACACAGCCGGGAACTCTCCGCTTTATTCCCGGTATGTGGCTTTTAAGTTAGAGGAGGCTGGAAAAATGTTTATTTTCGAAGGAGAAAATCTGGTTTCCCATCGCAATCTGCTTGTTTTTCAGAAGGGAATTCCGGTGTCTCCGAAAGTGTTGAATACTCCTTCGCGGCGTTTACTCCGGTCTTTTTTGCAAATACAGTATTTTGCCTGGCAAGAGTTATGCCGGCTTTGCGAAACTTTTTATTCGGTTTATCACGGTTACTATGTTTGGAAGGGTAAAGAAATCGAGTTGCTGGAGCTGGGCGATGCCCTTTGGACTGCCGGGTATATCTATCCCCTGCCGGGAAAAAATACTAAAAAATTATATTTCCAACGCTTGTTCGGTTTTTTCAACCTTGAGCCACCCGACGATCCCTGCCACCGGTTGGGTGAACTCGGCCTCCGGTCGCGTCCCGACGCTTTTCTCAGTGCGTTGAGGGATAAATATTGTTCATATTGGGAAGAGCGGGAAGGCTAAAGTTGTCCGTTTTTCTTTTTTCTTCTAAAAATCAGCAAATGTTATGTTTCTTTTTTAGGGATAGTGCATACAGAATGGTGATGGAAATGTGCGTATTATAAATAAATGAGTTTTTTTTTGATCTTCAGGACAGGCGTATGGGCTGAAAGGGGAGGCCGGGTAGTAATTTGCTTTCGGAAATCATCCCGGGAAATGTATAAACCTAAAAACACTGAGCTTATGAAACTATTATCAGGTTTAGCCGGCGAAATCACTTCGGTAGTGAATACCCTGTCGGTTTCGTCCAAAGAGAAAAAACAGATCGAAGCCGGTTTGCTCGAAGCTGTTGCCCGTCAGGAAGAGACTTTGAGCCGTAGCCGGGCCGGCATCATCGAAGCCGAAGCCCATGGCAACTGGCTACAGCGTTCATGGAGGCCGATTATTATGCTTGTTTTTGCAACAATAGTATTGATCGGTACTTTTTTCGACCTTCCTATTCTTTCCGACACTTCCCGTTTCTGGGATTTACTGGAAATCGGTATCGGAGGGTATGTCATCGGCCGGAGTGCTGAGAAAATCACCGGACGGCTGAAAGGAGGTAAGTCATGAAAATCGAAGCCCATCGATTGACCGGGGAATGCGTAGAATATCTGCGTTGCACCAAATGCAGCCGTTTGCTCGAAACGGTCGACACCATCGTGTTGCACGCTACCGATGGCGCCAATGCTATGTCGTCGGCCCAGTACCTGGCGCGTAACGATACTTCCGTATCCGCCCATGTGGTGGTGGCCCGCAGTGGGCAGGTTATTCAGCTTTTGCCTTTCAATGTGCGGGCCTGGCATGCAGGGAGCAGTGAGTACGAAGGCCGGCGGCAATTCAATGATTTCTCCATCGGCAGCGAAATCGACAATGCCGGGCGTCTTCATCGCCGGGAAAACCGTTTTTTTTCGTGGTTCAATAAGGAATATCCGCTCGACGAGGTGTTTACGACGGTAGAAAACGGCCATGCCGCTTATTATCACCGTTACACCCGTGTTCAGGTTGGCCAGGTTGCGGAAATTTGTGTTTTGCTCAAGAGCCGTTACCTGATTCGTTGGCTGTTGCGTCATTCGGATATCACGATCCGCAAATCCGATCCCGGACCGGCTTTCCCGTTCGATGAAGTGAAATTGATTTCAGGATTTTAAAATTTCAGCTTATGGCAGTGGTTAATAATGGTTTGAATCAAGAGATAAAAGGACGTTTGGGAAATGTGATTTTCTTTTCCCGGTTCGGACGTACTTATGTCCGGAGCCGTGCGCAGAAGGTGCACGATCCGTCGACTCCCCTGCAACAACAGCAGCGTAAACGGATGAACGATGTGATGGCTTTCTACAAAGTAGTGCGGCAGAGTGTGCTGGCGGGTATTTGGCGGGAGGCGGCTTCGGGACTGCACATGTCGGGCATGAATCTGTTTGTGAAGTTGAACATTGCGGCTTTTTCGGGCGATGGGCGGGTGACCGACTATGAAAAACTGCATTTCAGCTGTGGTGTATTGCCTTGTGGCGATCGCTTCCGGGTGACCTGGCAGCCTTCCGGACGGTTGGTAAAGGTCGGTTGGGAAAATGCAACCCTCCTGAACCGCGACCGCTATTCCGACCGTTTTATGGCGGTGATGCTGTTCGAAAATGATGAGTTTATCGTTTCTCACGCTGAAAATGGCGGTTTCCGCCGGAAGGATTGCCGGGCTGTCCTCCGCTTACCCGAAGGGAGGCAAACT
>CAJKZL010000504.1 GCA_905204385.1 uncultured Odoribacter sp.
CTCGATAAATTCTCCCGACCATAAAGTATAACTCACTTTTTTCGGATACTCCCCATCATGCCGTTTCCGGTACATGTCGAGGGTACTTTTAGCCAGTTGCATGCCTTTCTCCCAGGCCGCCTCTGTCGGTGTCTCCTCAGCATTGATGGCAAACATATTCCGGCCTGTCGGCAAGGTATTCGGATTTACAATCGGATCGCCGCCCGGTGAAGGGGCGGTATATCCTCCGTTCATCGCATTGATCAGGCTGGACAATTCCTGTTCCGGACTGTTATAGAGTTGTTGCCTGTAGTTGCCGATATTCCGGATAGTACGCTCGACCTCTGCAACCGCAAGGGCAAAGCTGATTTCCTCTTTCGTATACTCCGGTTTGCCCTTTCCGATATTCCCACCTTGCTGCATCGCCATCATCCTCGCCATCATCCCCTGGGGAGCATTCCGCTCTTCCACAATCCTCCTGGCTTTCGCCAACTCCTCTGGGGTGATCCCTGCGATCTGACAAATCTGGGCATCCGTCACGGCCGCGGAATGTTTCAATTGCTTACCCACTAACTCCCGGGCCGGATTCAGGTAAAGCTGCGTAAACACCGATTGGTGTTTCAACACCCTTTCATCTGCTTTCCCGCGCTGTTTATCCAGGGCCAGCAGACTATAAGCGATCGGTTCCACGGTCATGGAATATACAGACGAAAGTATCCGTTCCGGTTCATAGGGCACCCCCATCGTGTACAACTGCCCCGTGATCTTCTCGGTGGCCAGTTCTTCTGCAAAATTTTCCACCCGCAGAATATCCTCTTCCGGATAGGGGGTACTCAGAACACTGTCTAATCCGAGGTCCCGGTGAATCCCTAATTTCACTGTTGCGGCCTTTACAGCCAAAGCAGCCTTCTGCTCTGCGGCTTCATCTCTCCCTCCTTCAGCACTCAGGCAAGTATTGTAAACCTTCACTTTCTCCATGAGATCACGGTACATCCCCCTCACATTACTCTGCAGGAATGGAGGCGTAAGGTAGGACTGTAAACCCGCATAAGAACGCCTCTTGGCGATCATTCCCTCCCCTACATTTCCAATAGAATAAACATAAATATGCGGCACTGCCCCCTCAAGCCGGTCCGGCCAGTCATCACTGCTGAGGGCTACCTGCTTTTTAGGCGTAAACTCAAGGCTTCCGTGGGTTCCGAAATGGATCAGCGCATCCGCTTTAAACCCGTATTTCATCCATAAATACGATGCGATATATGTAAGCTGAGTATCAGCGTCCGTACCGTGTACCACCTGGAACGAATTCTCCCCGAAACCGGCAGCATTCTGCGGCATCAGCACAACGTTCCCGCACTGCAAACGGGCCACCCCCAGACGTCCGTCCTCACTCACCATATACTGCCCCGGGAACTCCCCGTTCGCAGCAACCACTTCTGCATATTTTTCAGGCCGCAGGGATTTCTTTACCCAGGACTCATATTGCTCCCGGGATATCAATTCCGGATGGGCGTTTCTCATAAACTCGTCGAAAGCGCCCTCCGCATAGGCGCCGAAAACGGCCCCCTGGGCCATGATCATGCTTTCCAGCTCCCTGGCACTCCCCGGCAGCCCTTCCACCCGATACCCCTCAGCCTTCATCCGGCAAAGCAAATGGTAAAGGGAGGGAGCCACTTCCATCCCTCCGGCGGTCATCGCATGCTGTCCGGGACCCTTAAAGTAATAGATAGCGACCCGCTTTTCCCCGTTCGGCTTAGTTTTAAGCGCCAAGTAATTCTTCACAGTCCCGACAAAAGTTTCCAGGCGTTCCGGCACAGCAAAAGAATGCCGCACCCCTTCTTCATCTTTATATTGCGCAAAAAGCGCATAGGTACGGATAGCCCCGTCGATCTCCGGAGTCACCACACTTTGCGATAAAAAACCTCCCGACATGCCCATCGGATCGGCTTCCCACTCTTCCACCAGGCTATTGACCGTCAAGGGCGAAAATAACACAATATTATTCTCCTTTAAATACTCCACCACTTTATCCCCCATACGGCCATGGGCCATATTGATCAGGGCATCAGGACCGATCTCTTCCAGAAAACCCATCAACTTCCGCATCGAAGCCACAGGATAGACATTATACCCCGACTCCTCCAGTTTTTTCACCAATCCCGAAGGATCCGCCATCTGCCCCGTAATCACAATGCGTTGTGCATCCGCCTTAAAAAGTCCGTTCTCTTTCAGGAATCGCTCATAATCCGCTACGCTTGTAAACTCCATTTCGTCATCGGAATCCTTCACCCCCGCATGATACAGGATATCCGACGCCCGTTCTACGGGCTCCCCGATTTCCGGTAAACGCCCTGATTTCTTATCGATCTCCTTCCGGATATAAAGCAGCATATTCCGGTAATTCCGCTTTCCTCCCCCGCCCAGCCAGGCAGCAACCTTCGGAATATGCAGGGAGTCCAGGCTGCAGATATTATTGGCCGGGTTGGTAGCCATAGTGGTATAAACCGGGATGCCCCGGTCTGCAGCCCGCTGTATCAAAGCTCTCTCCCCTTCAATCACCCTCAGCCCCATGCCGTTTACAAATATCATATCGTAATGGGTCAACTCATCGAAATGGTCGGTGGGGGACTCTAACAACATGGTCTTAGGGTGGTCATTAGCTTTTGAGATACTTCCCATCGTTATGGTCTGGAAATTGACAAAAGCCACCTTAGTCGTCCCAAACCAATTCTGATAAACCCATACCGCCACACACACCAATACGAGCATACTGCATAACAACAGTAATTTCTTTTTCATATTCCAGAAGAATTTTAACTTCATTATTTTCTATAATTTAAACAAATCCGACACGTTCACCGACACCTTACCCGTAAACCCTATCCCGCGTTGGTGAAAAATCGATGTGTCTGTCGAAACATTTTTTCCTTTGAAATTCAACAAATTATCGATTCCTAAAATCACCTTGAATCCTCTGGGAAAATTTCCGGCAAGGTTCAGATTGCATACGGTGACCGGATTGAAAGCTTCCAGCACATAATTCCCGTTGCTCTTATACCACACATCTAC
>CAJKZL010000505.1 GCA_905204385.1 uncultured Odoribacter sp.
TTCGGGTTCGGCCTCTGGCAGACCGATATCGGCTGGGACGAACCGATCAGCGGTTGGGGAACCAATAACGGAGCTTTGAAAGCTTTGATCGGCGAGGGAAAATATTCGGGGGATTATTGTGTGAGAAGGGTGAAAGGCTGGAATGTCGGCGATTGGGCTGCTGAAATGCGTACGGTGATGACCGGGGAAGGAGAGGAGCGAGCTGTTTTTGCAGGTTCGTTTTTCCAGGGATATTTCGAGCTGACGATGGAGGAGCCGTTGCAGGGGCCGGTGTACGGCGTGCTTTCGATGAACGGATATGCGCCCAACGCGGTGGAAGGGTATTATAAATATCTTCCGGCCGGACAGGTATACGAAGGGAGCAGTTTACTGCATGAGACGATGAATCTGAACGATACCTGCTGTATCCGGGCCATTTTGTATGAGATCGTCAATCCGGACGATCGTCTGGACAGTCTGAATTATCTGAAAGATCCCAAAGTGGTGGCGATTGCAGAAATGGGCACGCAGGCCGGTAAATATCAGCCTGAATTTAGGGAGTTCAGCATTTATTTTAAGTATATCCGGAGCTATTTCCCCACCAAGCGGTATAAGATTGCGCTGATATGCAGTTCCAGCCGGGATGCGGACCGGAAGAAGGGTGGTCCGGGAAGTGTGCTGACGGTTGGCGGAATAGAAGTGATGTACCTCAATGTCGGCAAATAAAAGGTTGTTTGATTACTAAATGATAATGATATGAGACTATTGAAATATATTGCGGCAATGCTGCTCCTTCTGGGATGTGTATGGGCCTGCGACGATGAGTTCAAGCCGGATCTTCCCCAGGGACGGGTGGAAGAAGTGGCTTTTGCCCAGGATACGTTTATATTCGGCGAAAGTGCCGGCGAAGTGTCGGTGCCGATTGTGGCTGCCAAGTATGTGAACTATGGGACCACCGTTCAGGTCGGTGTCCGGAACGGGACGGCAGTGGAAGATTCCAATTTTGTGATCAAGGAAAAAATGGTGAAGATTCCCTTAGGGGCAGAGCAGGCAGGCTTGGAAATGAATATCATAGACGACACGGTGATCAATGAAAGCCGTACGTTTACCCTGTATATCGAATCGGTGAACGGAGGGGGTGTGCCGGGTGCGGAACGACAGAGTTGTACGGTGATTATCCGAAACGACGATTATATTCCGCAGGCAACCATTATGTTTGCAAAGTTGAGAGATACCGTGCGGGAAGACGGAGATTCACTGGTGATTCCTTTCTATCTGACTATGGAGGCAGAGGGGGATGTAACGGTTGCGTTTGCCCAGGGGCGCTATGAGGATCAGACGGCCCGGGAAGGAGAGCATTTCGGTTTTAAAAACCGGGTGTATAAGGTGACGCTTCCCCAGGGAACGTTGAAAGGACAAGTGGTGTTGAGTATTGTCAACAACGACTCTCCGGACGGAGATGTATTTTTCGATCTGGCAGTGCGGGAAGTACAAGGGGCTCTGATCGGGAAAGACAGTTTGTGCCGGATCACGATACAGGAGGATGATCTCGACCGTACGCTGCGTTTCGGACATCCGGGGGAGGGATATTATCATGAGGAAGCGGGGATCATCGAAATACCGCTGATCCTCGAAGGTGGAGTCTCGGAGGAAAGACCGATATCCGGACAGATAGCGGTGGAATCGTATACCGATTGTACGGAAGAGGATTTTAAGCTGCTGACGAAGGAATTTTCTTCTGCCGGAAACGATACGGTGAAAATACGAGTGGCATTGAAAGACAATGAAGATTTCGGCGATTGGGGAGCCAGGCTGATCCTGGGAGGCCTGAAGAATGTCCGTGCCCTGGACAAGGGAGTGCAGGTGAATGTCAAGGATGACGAAAGGATTTTCCGGTTTACGCAAACCGCTTTGGAAGTCGGCGAAGGTGAACCTTTAAATATTCAGGTGAGTCTGGAAGGGGGAAAAGCGCTGACGGATATCCCGTGGAAGGTGGAAGTGCTCGAAGAGGGTACGACTGCCGATGCGGCCCAGTATTCCCTGCCTTCTTCTTATTTGCAGGTGTATAAGGGAACCTCTACAGCCGAGTTTACCTTGAAAACTTTCAGGCACAGTTCGCGGAACGATAGGATAGTGAAATTGCAATTATCGGCCACGAACGGGGTGGGGGCTGCTTCGCCGGGGAAAATTCTTTATGATGAGAGTATGGTCTGCACGGTGGTCATTAAGAATACGGACGCATCTGTCGGTTTTGGTGTGCCGGACGTGGCCACCTGGTTCAATCAAACGGTGAAAGTGCCTGTGGTGACGGCGGGAATCGAGGGAGACGCAGTGATTTATGTCCAACCCAACGGAACGACGGCCGACGGGGCGGTGTTCTCGAAAAAAGGAACTACTTACCAGGGACATGCCATACCCGTGAGTGTGCCGGGTCGCGAGAGCATTGAACTGGAAGTGGTGTTGAACAGCGTAACCCGGCAGGAGGATCCCGTGGAACTGGAGATATCGTCGGTTGCCGGAAGTGGAATCACAGACGACGATATCGACCCGGAGACCGGCATGATTGTGTTGGATCATGTGACTTTGCTGAATCGGTTGATGTCTTTGAACGGCACTTACCAAATGACCATTTTCCGGCAGGATCAGGCGATGGTGACGTATGAGAATTGGGGCGCCCAGGTCGTTTTTGAAAATGGCAATCAGGTTGTCGCTACCGTCGATAGATATATCCATACCAATGTAGACCATGGGGACGGTTATGTGAAATTCGATTATCATGGCGAGGACGGTACTTTCCATATGCGGCTGGGAGAAGAGGTCGGAGTAGACGAGGGAAAGGCAATCGCTTATTTTACGAGGAGTACGGGAAATTCGGGCAATTACGGTACTACTGTGCCGCTGAAGATGAAGCCTGATTTCGACCGGGAATTGTTGTTGTGGAATACGGACGGGACGGTGAGCGGTGACGGGAAGATGTATCCGGAGGATTGGACGACGGCGGATAAAGGGTTGCGCTGGGGTATTTATCGTTACGATCCGG
This sequence comes from uncultured Odoribacter sp., assembly GCA_905204385.1. The sequence continues at coordinate 3,020 of CAJKZL010000505.1, forward strand.
GAACCGATCCGCTGAAAGGAGCT
>CAJKZL010000506.1 GCA_905204385.1 uncultured Odoribacter sp.
TCCGTCACATACAAACGAAGAAAATACTCATCGGAATAATTCTCCGCTTCCGGATCAATCACCAAAACCACCGAATCAGCCACACTCAATGTATCCCCTTTGTATTGTTCACTTGTAATATTCCCGGTCCACACAAACTGAAGGTTATCCATATTCTTCATCTGCGATTGTGAAATCTCAGGCCGGATGACTAAATGCTGGTATTCACGCTTCACACCGAAGCTGGATTTCAAGGATATTCCTACTTCATTCACCTGCACGTAGTCATAATTTCCCAGGTCATCGTAACAGGAAATAAGCAGCATTCCTAATAGCCAAATATATAATCTCTTCTTCATAATTTTTCTTTTTTATAAGTACATGACTAAGGTTCGAAGGAAATCAAATTCCCATACTCATCTTTCAAAGGTTCATCATGGGCATTATTATACTCTTCCAATGCTGGTGGCAAAGCGGTATAAGCAAACCTTATAAAATTCCGGATCTCAGGCAATCTATCTTCCATCACATCACATATAAATTTAGCTTTTACGCGACTGAATTCACCCACATACGGAGCAAAGCTACTCTCCCAGATCTGAGGTGTAATCCCGGTAGACTTCCAAACCTGATTTACCACATAAATCCGGAAAGTCTGTTTCTCTGCAATTCCTGCACCGGCATTCGAATTCATATCATCAATCGCTAGGTCGACCACATAAGTCGAATCTTCCATCTCCGGACATTTCACCAGAGCCTGTACCTCATCGAGATATTCCCCGGAAGGAATATAACATTTATCCAGCACAACAGCTTCCGCAGCATGTGCGTTGGCCACGGCCTGAGTCTTTAAAGCCACTTCGAGAGGTTGACCGTCGATCAATCCCTGACGCATAACCATGATTCCACGGATAGTATCTTCCAATCCCTGCTCATAAGTAAACCGGAAAGTCATCGCCAAAGCACTGGCCTCATCATGTAAATATCCATATTCATCCATCCAGGCAAAATTAACTGCAGGCTTTTCCGAATATTTTCCCATATCATATTCATGGCAAGCGGTTAAGCATCCTATAATCAATCCCAACCACCCCATCTTAAATTGTATCTTCTTTTTCATATCAGTTATTTTTTTAATCCAAACTACCTAAAACCACCTCGTCTTCCGGAATAGAGAGACGATAATTAGCCTCCACCAAATTCTCTTTTAGCGGACACAGCAGAAAAGTCTGTTTCCCTTGTCGTTTATAAAAATACCATGCTTGCCCTTCAGCATAAAACTCTTTGCGGTACTCCTTTTCCAGTTCCTCTATTTTCTGCTCCTCCGATGAAAAGGCTGACAATACATCAAGCCCACGGGCATCCCTCACTCTGGACAAATACTCTGCCGCCTGGGTACCATCGGCCGTACATTCGGCCAGGATATAATACATTTCCGAAAGACGAATCAAAGGAATGGTCTGCTGTGTCGCAAACGAAACCTGATGAGTCTGATCGTATTTTAAAGTTACAGCCCACTCATTAGCAAACGTAAATCCCTGTCCATCCCGGTAACGCATATCATTGGCCGAACCGGTTTCTCCGCCGATATCGAAAAGCTGGTCGATCCGCTTTTTATCTTTTACCAGACCGATGGAATTAATCGAGGTGATCATATCCTTCTCCATACGGTCTTTGAAATTGTCATCACTCAACGCAAAGATGATTTCCGTGGAATAAATCCGGTCGCCTGAATTATCGGCAACCAACTCGAAATATTTCTTCTGGTTTTCATCCCGGGCTGAAACGACTTCCTCTGCATAGGCAGCCGCCCCGGTCTTATCGCCCATCCACAAATATACCCGGGCCAGCATCGCTTTCACTGCATATTTATTCATTCTTTTAAACCGATACATCAAAAAGGCATCCAGTCCTTGCTGCTGGTCCAGTTCCTTAGCCGGAAACTCAATGTGCATCGGATCATTTTTCAACAACGCTTCCGCTCTTTTCAGGTCCATCACGATACTATCCAATACAGCCTTTGCAGGTGCCAACTTTTTATCTTCCCGATTCAACTGGGTTCGGTAAGGTATAGATGGATTTTCAGGATTACTCTTATAGGTCGGTCCCCAGGGACCATACAACCGCATCAGGTCGAAATACAGGAATGCCCGTAATCCCAGCGCTTCCCCTTTCATAAGGTCATAATACCCTTCCGTAACAATTACATCTTTGTTCTTATCGATCCAGGCCAGCAGATTATTGACATCCGCTATCGTTTTATAACTCTTTTTCCACAGCGTATTGACATAAGTCTCCGTTTTAGAAGAAGGAAATTCGTACCATTTTGCCACCTCATCATCATAAGGATCGAATGTTCCGGAATAATAGCATTGAGCCAATCCGTCGATAAAGCCATACGTCAACGACCGTCCGTAGAGGTCGGTAGACGACATATCGATATAAATCCCGGTCAGAGCTTCCTTAAAGCCCAACTCCCGGCTGAAAAGATCCTCCTCGCTGATGTTCGCTTTCGGCTTCACGTCCAACCAATCCGAGCAGGAAAACTGCATCAGAAGCAACATCGCCATTAACATACCTGATATATAATTTATCTTTTTCATCGTGTATTCTGATTAAAATATAACATTCAAAGACATGGACACCTGACGGGAGAACGGATAATCGATACCCCGTTCCATCTTTACCGTAGACAAACGAACCAGGTCCTCCAGATAAAGTCCTACGGTAGCGCTGCTGATACCGGCACGGCGCAACAACGGAAAATATTTTCTTTCAAAACGATATTGCACATTAACCGTATTGATGGCAAATTCATTATTGTCCATCACAAAACGGGAACTGGCACGGGTTTGCGAGCCGTTGACATTCTTGGTGACGGCCTTGAAATAAACCAAATCCCCCGGGTTCATCCAACGTTCCGTGAAAGCCCGTTCGTCGACATTCAGCAACAAGTTGGCATTTTCAACCTTATCTACCAAAGTTGAATTATAAATCTGTCCCCCGAACCGGTAACGTCCGGCTACCGTCAGGGTCAGTCCCCGCCAGTTAAAATTAGCG
>CAJKZL010000507.1 GCA_905204385.1 uncultured Odoribacter sp.
CTGGAGTTTAGGCCAACTGTCCGGCTTCAAGCGCCGTTATCCCGGCAAACGCTTTCACGGTATCCGTTTCCATTTTTTACCCCAGGGGCAAACGACGTTTTCCTATTTCAACAATTTGTTTATAGATCCGGACATGCCCAGGGAAGACCGGCGGAAAATATTCGAGCATGAAAAAATACACATCCGCGAATGTCATAGCCTGGATTTATCGATAGCCGAGATTATCTGTATTGTCAATTGGTTTAATCCCCTCGTATGGATTTTTAAGAATGCCATTATCGAAAATCAGGAGTATATAGCCGATCGTCAGGTCATCCGCAGATATCACACCGGCAGTTACCTGGAATTGCTCATCCGGCAAACTTTGAAAGGAGCATTTTCCTTTACAAACTATATTTCCTCCTCTAACCTAAAAAAAAGAACCATTATGATGACGAAAAAACAATCCCGAAAATACTGGGTACTCAGCTTTATTCCCGTAACGGCAGTACTGGTAACCCTTTTATATGGCTTTACTTGCAACAAAACCGCAGCACTGGGCGATCCTATCGTTTTCGCAACTTCTCCCTCCGGTTCGGCAGAAGCACAGCAAGCGGCAGACACGCTCGATGCCATAAAGGATAAGTCGGAGGTGATAGCCCAACCCGATGAAATGCCCCGCTTTCCTGAAGGCAATGTTCAGAGCTGGGTTGCTTCGCACCTCAGATACCCTGCCGAAGCCCAGCAATACAATGTACAGGGAAAGGTGTTCGTGCAATTCATCATTGAAAAAGACGGAAGCATAAGCAATGTCCAGGTGATCCGGAGAGCCGATCCCCTTCTGGACGCGGAAGCCTGCAGGGTGATCAGCAGCATGCCCAAATGGATACCGGGAAAAAAGAATGGTCAAACTGTACGGGTATCCTACACTTTTCCTATCCATTTCGTTCTGAATAATCCCAGCCCCAAGACGTCTATGCCGGCCGATTCCTATGCCCTTTATCTGATGAGAATGAAACAGATCGAACAAAAAATCGACAACCCGGCCTTGCTGACGCCAGGCGACAAAGCGCCTATCGGAATAGGATTATTAGGCGGCGAAACAAATGATAAAGCAGCCTATAAGCAACAACTGGAGAACATGAAAAAAGCTGTCGCCCCCTCGATGAGCCAGATTAAACACCTCATGGACAGCCTGGATTTCCCGAAAAAGGAACAGCAAAAAGTGATTAAAATTTATAAATCCTATGTTCAGAATTGCACAAACTTTATAAAATCCATCGGCCCGGATCATTTCATCGAGAAGTTTGCTGAAACGCCTTCGTTTGAATTTTCAAAATTAATGCTCAGCCCTCAACTGGAGCTTAAAAAAAGTTTATCGCCGGAGCGCTATAAGCAATTCATTTTAGGAACTTACCTCAAAGCCATGCAGGCAGCCCAAGCTTCGGATGTTTTCGTCCGGGTGGAAGAAATGCCTGAATTCAATGGCAACCTGCAAAGTTGGCTTTATGAACATATAAAGTACCCGGCTTCCGCCCATAAGAAAAAAATGGAGGGAAAAGTATTTGTGAGCTTTATCATCGAAAAAGATGGAAGCGTCTCAAAGGCAAAAATCGCCAAGAGCGTTAGCCCGGAACTGGACCAGGAAGCCCTTCGCGTGGTAAATAGCATGCCGAAATGGAAACCCGGCAAACAAAGAGGCCAATTCGTCCGGGTATCTTATACTTTACCGATCGAATTACGATTAAAATAACATCCGTCCCTCCTTTTATTCCTGGAGCCGATCCTTTGCTTGTTATTTACAAAAAGGATTTATAATCGGTGGCCCCAGGAATATTTTTCGTAGTGAGAAGGCCTGCTGCCCGGTACGGCGGGAAGGCCTTCATTCTAATTTCATTTTTTTAGCAAGTTTTGAAATTTCAGAAAGGGATGATTTATTTTACCTATCTTTGTTTTATATTTGTGCAAATAAATAAAACAAGGATATGAACGAGGAAGTTAAAATGTTTATGGACGAAGCCAGAGAGCTAATGCAAAACGCCATCGTCCATTTGGAAAACGAACTGGCAAAGATCAGGGCCGGGAAAGCGAATCCCAAAATCCTGAATGATGTCCTGGTAGATTACTACGGTTCTCCTACCCCTTTGGCCCAAGTAGCTAATATTACCGTTCCGGATCCCCGGACCATAGCCGTACAACCCTGGGAAAAAAATATGCTGGCCCCCATCCAAAAGGCTATCATGAACGCAAACCTGGGATTTAATCCGGAAAATAACGGTGAAATCGTACGCATCAATGTTCCCCCCTTGACCGAAGAAAGAAGAAAAGAATTGGTGAAACAGTCCAAGGGCGTAGGTGAAAACGCCAAAGTGAGTATCCGCAACGCCCGCCGGGACGCCATAGACACTTTTAAGAAAATGGTAAAGGACGGCCTTCCTGAAGACGCTGCTAAAGATGCTGAAACGGAAGTACAGAAAATAACCGACAACTTCAATAAAAAAGTAGACGAAATTCTCGCCCAGAAAGAAAAGGATATTATGACGATCTAAAAACAGCCATACCCCTATCGGCTGAAAAATATGAAGGAGCGATCTCGCTCCTTCATGTTTTTAGAAGTCATTCACTTCCAGGACATCCAGCCCCGAGTCTTTAGAAATTATATCCTAAAGAGATTAAAAAAGAACCGTTTTTGCATTTTTCATCGTCGTACTGTGAAATATTCGTCAGACCGGCATCATAACCTAAACTTAAATACAAATTACTGTATTCCACTCCACAGCCCAGGCGAAGACCGAAGTCCGAACGTTTGAGACCATTGTATTCTCCGTCAGTCTTGCCGAAGACATCGTAGTCTTCTTTTTCGCCTTCGTATTCAAATTTATTTTTGCCTCCTATCCCCAAAGCATAATAGAGACCGAAGAACGGTTGGACGGAAAAATCCTTTATTTCAATGTGATAGCTCATCAAAACAGGAATTTCCAAATACCACAATTTATACTTGTCCTTATATCCGTCTTCCTTCAGTTTTCCTCCCTTATTGATCAAGTACAAACAC
>CAJKZL010000508.1 GCA_905204385.1 uncultured Odoribacter sp.
AATCGACCTGAACGACCTGGACGTCGACCTGGGAGCCGCAGTTTATTCCCAGAACAAGCTAAGCACCCTTTCCTTTTCCGCAGGGTATATCCTGGAATCCGGCTACGACCACGGAGCATGGATGTTTAACGCCACCTACAGCGGACTATGGCCCATTCTGGGCTTAAACCTGAAAAGCGGAAGGGAAAACGGCTATGCCGCGGTCAAGGCAAAGGAGAAACTCAGCGGAACGATGGAAGCATTGTACGTCTACAATAGAACTTACCGCTCCTCGGCAGACATTACGCTACAATTCCCTTTCAACCTCTCGCGCAAACAATATGCCCGTAGCCTCCGCCCTTATTTGCGGTATAAACTGGAAGCCCTCCATGCACAAAAGGTCAAGGATGCTTATTCGTATTTTATAAAAGACGACATCGTCTGGCTGACTCCGGTCAATAAATGCAATTACGACATCCGCCAGTCCTCCCGGTTTTATCAATTGATGGAATACGGCATAAGCTTCAGCAACCAAACACGCATGACCGAGCAAGAAATCAATCCCCGCTGGGGTCAGATGATCTCCGTCGGCTTCACCCAATGTTTAAATCAGGGTCTCGATCTGGGCAATCAATGGTGGAGCGACGGAAGGCTCTACTTTCCGGGATTGGCCGTCAACCATTCCATCTCCATATACGGAGGCTTCCAGCATATGTCCCATCAGACCCGCAACTACGGGAATAAGATCTTATATCCCAGAGGCATGGGATTATATGGGTATGAGATTTCAAGCATAAGGAGTTCCTACCGTTTACCCCTGTTTTTTCCCGATCAGCATCTGAGCAAACTGCTCTACTTCAAGAGCGTGGACGGTTGTCTATTCTATGATTACGGCACCAGCCGCGACAGGACGCGGACCCATCATTATGCCTCCTACGGGGTTGAGCTGACCACGGACACTCATTTTTTCCGCCTCACCTACCCCATCCATCTGGGAATCCGCACCGGCTATGAAACCAAAAAGAAAAGCATGTTCGCCGACTTTATTTTTTCCATCGGCCTCAGCATCTGATGTGGCGGAATCCTTTTATAGCCATCGCCCGCATAAGTTGTGTGCCCTCTCAGCGCTCCAGGCAGCAAATCCGGTCAATGACAGGGGATATACAACTCTTCGTCACGGGGAATAATCATCGTCGGGGTGTGGGCATATTTCCGGAACAACCGGATATTATAAGGTAAATGCCAGGAAAAGATCCGGAACGGACGCATCAGAAAAACCACACAATCGCTGCTATCGCGGAAAATCCTCTTGAGGTTCTTCTCGAAACTCCCTTCCAGGAAACACTTTTCGTATGCCGATTTGGAGTTATGAAGTATCTGTTCGATAAACCGGACATTATTGGCGATCATAATGGCGATATCCTCGTCTTTCTCCTTGGGAACCACCAATTCTATCCGGCTCCCTCCATTGTGGTGATGAAAAAAATTGGCCCACACTACTTTTTCTTTGTTCTCCTGCAAATACCCTACAGGCACTTTCAAACAGTTATACACATCCGGAGAATCATTCCGGTGGACAATAATGACCGGCTTATCGATGGCATAGACATACCGCATCATTTTTCTAAACCCGAAAGTCGTACGGTCCAGCATGCAAAGGACGGTATTCTGATTCAACAAAGCAGACACGGCAAAAGGCTCCCCGGGCACCTGCTCATACCTGAGCTGCAAACGATACAGTTTGCACAAATTCTCCGCATGAGCGGAGATTTCAGTTTTATCCGTCCGGAAAAAAGCAACGACCTCATAATCATTCATACCCCTAAAGTTTTGATTCTCCTCAAATTAAACTAAAAATCAGCGGATAAGCAAATCTTTTTCAACAAATCTTAAATAAAAAGTACGGCGTCACTTCCCCGGATACCTGCTCAAAAGGAATAGAAACCGGCAGGCCTGGCAGGGATAAATCGAATGCCTGACAAATTTTCTCCTTTCGGTATCGATTCATAAAAGCTTTTTACTATCTTAGGAGCATACAATCAACGTCATGACGCCAAACGATATCGTACAACTCCTCGGAGCCGCCTGTATTTGCGGCGAAGAGCATTTAGAAGCTCCGATCAGGCATGCTTTTGCCGCCGATCTCATGAGTGATGTGTTACGGCTGAACACCGAAAACATGTTATTGATTACCGGCATGGCCAACCTGCAGGTCATCCGGACGGCAGAAATGTCGGATATCCCTTTTATCCTTTTTGTAAGAGATAAAAAGGTCACTCCGGAGATGAAGGAACTGGCGCAGGAAAATGGCATACTGTTGTTGCAATGCAAACAAAGTATGTTTAAAGTTTGTGGTGAATTATACAAGGCAGGATTACCCCCTGTCTACTGAAGGGAGGAATAGCATGGAATTTAATTTCAATCTGGAAGGAGGAAATTTCTCACGCGCCGGAGCGGCTTCCAGCGAAGTGAAGAAAGTCCTCAAACAACTGAACGTGGATGCCGCTTTAATCAAAAGGATAGTGGTAGCCCTGTACGAAGCGGAAGTGAACGTCGTAGCACATGCCTGGGAAGGCATAATGAAGGTGGTTTTCGACGGCAAGGCCATCATCGTCACCATTAGCGATAAAGGTCCCGGCATACCGGATATCGACCAGGCAATGCAGGAAGGTTTTTCCACCGCATCGCCGGAAGTCAGGGAAATGGGATTCGGTGCAGGAATGGGATTACCCAATATGAAAAAAAATTGCGATCGGTTGCAAATCGAATCGACGGTAAACGTAGGCACTACGGTAACGATGGTCACCTATCTGCAATAAGCCGGTCCACAAAGCCGCAATGCCACTTTGCCATTAACAACGGAGACCATGAGGGAAGAAACTTTTTATCACGCGCTAAAAATAGTCGCAGAATGCTGCACCGGATGCACCCATTGCATGAACGTATGTCCCACGGGGGCCATCCGGATCAGCCAAGGGAACGCCACCCTGAATGCAGCGGCATGCACCGACTGCGGCATGTGTCTGAAATCCTGTCCCCGACAGGCTCTCATTG
>CAJKZL010000509.1 GCA_905204385.1 uncultured Odoribacter sp.
ACATGACATGCCGCAAAACATCCTGATATGCCGCTACGTTCAAAGCTAAGGGATTACAAATTTCCACATGGCGGATGCAATCGAAAGGCCCCACGGTAGAATCCCGGTCGGCCATTAATTTATGATAGGTTGTACGATACTTGAAATCATTCTTCATATACCGATAAAAAGCCGGAGTCAAACTATCTTTTTGCAGACAGAGCCTACTTTCCAACTCTTTCCTTCTTTGATCCAGGGCATCGTAATAGTCCCGGCTACACATCTTATCCCGGTCGATCCGGTAAAGTCCATATCCCCAGCTATTCCCTTCACGCAAAAAATAGCGGTTATTCCCCGCTCCCAAGCCCGCAAGCCGGATATGGCGTCCTTCCGGAGAATCCAAAGTGACCCTCAAATCATCCCCGGGTTCCAGCCAAAGAGAATGACCTCCGGGCAACTGAACGTAAGGCATACATTCTTTAAGGTTTAAACGAAATTCAAACAAACCGTCTACTACCGGGACCGTACAAACTTTTTTCTCATAAACAGGAAAATTCCGGGCATAACTGATCCGGATCGATTTTACCCCTTCGGACTGTTGAAGATTCCCTATCAGACGGGTATTGGTTTTCGGCCAAACCTCGGTATACTGTTCCACTTCACCACAAGTCACTGTAAAGGGATGAGTGTCCACCCGGGTAAATCGGAAAGAATTTTGGATTTTAACGACCAAATGACGATAGCTTGTTTTCCAGTCATCCATAAAAGTAATTCCCTTGGGATTATCCTGCCGGACCAATGTATCCTTCACACAAAAAGCCGCTTGCCGGGCCATGAGAAATGCTTCGGCCAGCAAAGGAAAATCCTCCCTGACCGCCGTATCGGCGATCTCATACTCCGGCGACAACCATACGGTAAAAAACGGCTTGTCCTCTTCTCTTCCTGGCATTCCCGGCAAGCCGGCAAGCGTGATTTCACGATTCTGGGACTCCGTTTCCTGCCAAAGCGAATCATCCGGATTTTTTTTCATCATATATGAATCCGATTCTTCCTGAGCGATACTCAAAAGATAGCCTTTTTTCCGCCCGGACTCCTGAACATGGAAACGATACACTTCCTGAATCGTGGAGTTCCGGAACACCGGACGACTCTCAGTAGGGTCATAAATTAACCGGGACGACCAAATGCGCAATTCATATTCCTCTCCCTTCGCCAAACGGACGGGCTCCGTCTTATCGGCGACAGCCATTCCGAAGGAGCATAACAACAGCAATAAACTACAAAAAAATGTTTTACTCATATACATGTTTTAAAATCCAAATATAAGTAAAACATTTGAAAATCACAATCCTCCTCCCAACACCTTATACAATTGCACGGTAGCTAATAATTCATCACGGATAGCGCTGTTCAGGCCGATACGGGCGTCAAAATATCCCCTCTGAGCATCCAGCACATCCAGATAACTGATAATGCCGTTGATATACTGCAAAGTTGCCAGATTCAGCGCAGCCCTCGCCGCTTCTTCCAGCTTCTGGCGCGATTCACGGATTTCCCGGTTCTTCCCCGATTCGATCAAGGCATCGCTCACTTCCGAAAAAGCTTTTAGCACCACTTTTTGGTACGCATAGATTCCTTGCTCCTTGACCGCTTTAGCAGCTTTCAGTTTTGCCTTGTTTTTTCCCATCTGAAAAAGAGGTTCCAGCAGTTCTCCTCCCAAAAAGAAATAAGGAGACTTCAGGAAATTACCCAGATCGCTGCTTTCCAGTCCATAATGTCCGGTAAGCGTAATCTTCGGAAACATATCGGTAAAGGCGATTCCCACTTTCGCATGAGCCTGCCGTAAACGGTATTCTGCCTGCCGGATATCGGGCCGGCGTTGCAACAGGCTGGCCGGCAACCCTACCGGAAGCGAACCGGGCAATTGTTGCCGATCGAGACTTTGGCCCCGTTCTATCGGCCCCGGATATTGTCCGGCCAACAAAGCGATTTCATTTTCTTTCATCCGGATCTTCTTTTCTAATTCGGGTGTCAGGGTCTGGGTCCGGGCTAATTCCACCTGAGCTTGTTTTAAAGAGGTCTCGGAAGTCAGGCCACCCTCAAAACGCAACTTGGCCAAACGCACGCTTTCCTCGCGAGCTGACAAGGTTTGTCGCACAATCGTCAGTTCCTGATCGAGAGCAATCAGCTCAAAATAGGATCGGGCAACATCGGCAATCAAGGAAAGCTGCAATGCCTGCTGCCCTTCCACTGTAGCCAGATAGTCCGCCAGGGCCGCCTGATTTCCCCAACGGATTTTTCCCCATAAATCCAATTCCCAATTTAAAAGCCCCTTTGCTTCGTAGGTATTTTCCGGCGAACGGTCATACTCACGTTGTCCCGCAATTTTTACATCCACCCGGGGAAACAGTTCAGCCTTGCTCACCCGGCGCAATTCCTGCATCTCCTTAATCCGGGCCATAGCAATCTGCATATCCTTATTGTAAGCCAGGGTCTGACGAATCAACCGTTGCAGTACGGTATCCCGCTACAACTCACCCCATCCAATTTCGCACACCGAAGAGGAATCGTCACCTCCCGCTATCGTTTCAGGAAAATTCAACTCCGGCCGTGTATACTTTTCTCCCAGTCTACAGGAAGCCAAAGTTCCCCATATCAATAGCCCCAAAAGATATTTTTTACTCATCGTCTCAGTATAATTTAATTTCGTTTCTCCATCAGTCCGGCGTTTTTAAAACTTTTTTTCCTGATCAACACAAAGAAAAAGGGCACCAATACTATGCCGAGTGTGATAGCCGCCACCATGCCGAAAAATACACCGGTCCCGATGGAATGGCGGCTGGCGGCACCCGGACCGGAAGCCAATACCAAGGGCAACATCCCTAATACAAAGGCCAGAGAAGTCATCAGAATAGGCCTGAACCGTAAGGAAGCCGCCGTCAAGGCTGCCGTCACCGCATCTACTCCCTTGTCCACTTCCATTTTAGCAAACTCCACAATCAGAATGGCATTTTTTGCGGCTAATCCGATCAATGTGACCAAACCG
>CAJKZL010000510.1 GCA_905204385.1 uncultured Odoribacter sp.
GAATTTTACCTGGGATTGTAACCTCTTCTGCTTTCCCCACAACAGCGATCATTCCGCCCCCCGGTCTGATCGCTGTTTTATCTTCTTCTTTCATTCCTTAAATTTAATCAACATCAATACCCAATTCGCCTCCTCATCCAATCGGGAAGCAACCTCTTTTAGCTTCCCTTTCAATTTACCGGCCTTATAATCTTCTATCAGGTTAACGGGACGTAACCGGTTTTTTACGTAGTTTTCCGGCAAATCAGCGTCGAAATTTTCCAGGTCAACCACTTTCCCATCCACATAATCCGAATTGATAAACACTGGCCGGCAAATCTCCCCCGTTTTATCGTCATAAAAGAATTGCCGGGAAAAGCCAGAATTCCCCTTTTCAGGCGATTTCAATTCAGAAAATCTGATATAGACATAACGGTTCGTCTTAAAGTTGGTATAGCCCAATATCGGAGGAATACGCTTCCAGAGAGAAGAAGGGCTTTTCAACAAAAACGGTGCAAGGTGCCCCCCTCTTAACGTATAAATCGTATCACAAGCATAATCGGAGATCAGAAATTCATGGCCGTTCTTTAACAAAGGAGAAACAGGCAAACTTATACTTTGACTAGATTGATTATCTTTATAAATACGACTCCCTATTCTTTCATGTAAGGTGAAATCGAGAGGAACGATCTTTCCATCTTCCTTGGATATAAAAGCATAGGGTTGCTTGTTGTAGCCGTCTTTATAGCCTGCCCGGTCTTCTACACCCCGGCCTTCATAGCAAAGCAGATAATCCTTATCGAAATTAAATAAAGCCATAACTTTATAGAAAGGGGGCGGCAATCTTAATGTCCGTTTAAAAGAGCCATCAAAGGCATAAACAAGAATTCTGTTGTTCGACCAAAGATCGCGCAGGTAAATCTCCTGCCGGACAATATCCACAGCTATATTTCCGGCCCGGAAATATTCCCCGGGGCCTCTTCCAATATGGTTAAAGGCATGGAGATTCTTTCCCTGACGGTTGAAGACAAAAACAGACCCATCGCTATAATTAAAAACCACAATTAAACTATCTGAAACAAATGTGCCTGCATTTACTGCGTTACCACTCAACAAGACATCGGGTTTTGTTTCAAAGGGTATATATTCCACCTCAGCTATATCCTGCAAGGAGATCTTTTTAAGGGGATATTCCTTATTAAAATCGATCACAGGCAAACCGGCAGGTTTTGAAAATATTTTAATACTTGTATTCTCCTTACCTGAATCTCCGGATGTCTTGCCCTCTTTCCGGGATTGATTTTTACAACCCATAATCAGGCAAATCAAGACTACAACATAAATAATTTTTTTCATAAGCTGTTTTTTAAGAAACCATGGCATCTAAATAATTACATACTTACTTATCTATGAGCACTAGTTCTAAATAACATAAAGTATTCACCCATTTGCACCAAAAAAGAAATAGCAATCTCCCATAATATTCTAAAGGCTAAATTTACGGTTTTATAACCGCAATTTTGTAAATATAATAGAATATTATATCTTTGAGCAATCGATTGCAATCAAATAATGCGTTATGGTAAAAAAAATTACTTTATGGTGTATGGTGGTGCTATTCGGCTGGCTACAGGCTGAAGCACAGGAAAATATGAAAGCAGCTCAAGCCTTGGTAAAACGAATTACCGGCAAACAAGCCGACCGGTTCAGGATTGAAAAAATACCGGCTGCCGACGGAAACGACACTTTTGAACTGGAATCCTGTAATGGAAAAATCGTATTGCGGGGTAACAGCCCGATTGCAATTGCTTCGGCTTTGAATTGGTATCTGAAATACTACTGCCTACAGCAATATTCCTGGAACAACCTTCAGGTGAGCCTTCCCAGCGTCTTACCTGTTGTGCCGGAGAAGGTCAGGAAAGCGTCTCCCTATCGGGACCGTTCTTATCTGAATTATTGTACCTTTAGCTACACTGCGGCATTTTGGGATTGGGACCGCTGGGAAAAAGAGATCGACTGGATGGCTTTGCATGGAATTACTATGCCTTTGGCTGTAACCGGCCAGGAAGCCGTATGGTACAAAACACTGAAGAAATATCGTATGACCGATGAAGAAATCCGGAATTTTCTGGTAGGACCGGCTTTTTTTGCCTGGCAGTGGATGACAAACATCGAAAGTTGGGGAGGCCCTTTGCCAAAATCCTGGATCGATAACAGCATAAAGTTAGGTAAAAAGATACTGGCACGCGAAAGAGAGCTTGGCATGAAGCCCGTCTTGCAAGCATTTACCGGTTATGTTCCTCTCAAGCTAAAGGAAAAATATCCCGAAGCGGATATCAACGTAAAACCCTTTTGGCTGCGCTATTTCCCTCCCGGCACAGCTCAGTTGGATCCGCTGGACCCTTTGTTTCAGCAAATAGGGACCACTTTTTTACAGGAACAGGAAAAATTATTCGGAACCGATCACTTGTATGCAGCCGATCCCTTTCATGAAGGACAACCGCCCAAAAAAGAAGCCGGTTATCTGGAAAAAGTGGGAGAAAGCCTGTTCCAGGTTACTGCCGGAGTAGATCCCCAGGCCATCATTGTTATGCAAAGTTGGTCGTTCAGGGCAGGAATCGGCTTTGCTATTCCCGCCGACCGCTTACTGGTATTCGACCTGAACTCTTCCAGGTCAAAAGGTTTCGACCGTTTCAAAGGCCGGGCATGGCATGGCGGTGTAATCCACAACTTCGGAGGGACCGTTGCCATGGGCGGCAACCTGAAAGCACTCATGCAACGTCTATGCATCGAAGGGAAAGACAGCACCTGGAAAAACTATTGTGGTTTCGGCCTGTTTCCTGAAGCAACCGAAAACAATCCGGTAGTATATGAATTGGCTTCTGAAATGGCCTGGCATCATAAACGCCCGGACATGGAAGAATGGATCGGAGATTACGCCATGGCCCGTTACGGAGCGGCAGATCCGCATCTGCAATCAGCCTGGGAGACACTCCTGCATACGGTATATGGTGAAAAACGCGGGGTACCCCTGGTGGGAGAA
>CAJKZL010000511.1 GCA_905204385.1 uncultured Odoribacter sp.
TCACCCCGCACTCCAAAACGGGCACGACCATATTCAGCTCATCCACCATTTCCATATAGGGCTGAGCCTCTTCGCAACCGAACATTTTCGGAATAGAAGGACCGAAAATATCCGCATCCACCAATCCCACTTGATATCCCTGCATGGCCAGGGCCACTGCCAGGTTAGCCGCCACGGTAGATTTACCTACTCCTCCTTTTCCGGACGATACGGCAATGATGTTTTTCACCTTCTCCAGCGACAAAGGACGTTCCAGATCGTGCATATATATGGTCTCGATGACCACCTCCTGATAATCGGTCAGCAAAGCCCTGCACTTTTTCTGGATGCTACCGACAAAAGGATCCTTGGAATTTTGGAACACCAAACGAAAGCGTACCTCGTCGCCCTCTATCCGGATATTCTGCACCATATCCAATTCCACAATATTTTTGGAGCTTCCGGGATACTTTACTTCCCGCAAACCTTCCCTGATTTCCTTAACTTTATCCTGCATCATATCATTAATGTATAAAATTACTAATTATGGGGTAACGAAATTAGTAAAAAATACCCAATAAATACGTTATTCTTCCCAAAATAACCGATTCTCGGGATAAAAACGGGCTTAATAAGAATGTTTAAGTTAAAAATACCAGAATCTCCAAACTTGCCGTAACATATAATCGTTATACCCAGTGAATTAAACAATTAAAAAAATATTATTATGAAAACAGTAGTAAGATTCTTAATTATGGCGGGAATTGTTTTCACCGCAGCATTCCTGGCAAGTTCCTGCAAAGACGACGACAAGGATGATCAAACCAACATCATCGGTAGCTGGAACGTTGCCCAAAGCCGCGTAGACGTAACTCTTACCGCAACAGCAACCAACACGCAAGCCGAAGTGGAAGCCGAAGTGGCCAATTATCTGCAAATACCGGTTAATTCACGGGTAGTTTTCACCAACACCAAAGTGACTTTCACTTATTCTCTCAATGGAGCAGCTCAGAAAAGTGAAACTTTCGACTACACTTTGAACGACGCTACCCTTTCCATCGTACTGCCTATCAGCAGCCCGAGTACTCTCACTGCAGATGCAGGAATGACGGACAACATCCTGAAGATCACTTTCGACCAGGCTTCCTATACTGCATTGCTGAAATATTTCGCAAGCAAGGATCCGGAATTCAAAACTTACGTAGACCAAATCTCTACTGCCAGCGTTTACTATCGTCTGGGACGCATTTAATTGAGACATAAAGACCGCTTTTCCGCCTTCAGCAATTCCAATCAAGGGACCGAAAGCCATCCGTTTTCATACCCTTAGGAGCGCTGAACCCTAAGCGGTCTTTTTTTTATACTCTTGTATTATACTTTCGCAGCCTCCCTCGCAGGCGGGCATAGTCCGGACACACTTTTCCCACCAGCTTCCAGAAAGCAGCCGAATGATTTTTTTCAACGGTATGACAAAGTTCGTGCAAAATCACATAATCGATGATTTCATCCGGCAACTTCATCAACTTGATATTCAAACTAATATTATTTTCAAACGAACAACTTCCCCAGTTCGAAACGTTATCTCTGAAACTCAGCCGTCCATAACGGAAACCGTACTTTTCAGCCCAGAATTTCACCCGGCCGGGAAGATATTGCTTACACTCCATTTTATAAATATCCAGCAAAAACTGCTTGGCCAGCGCCTCGATCCGCTTGAACTCCACCTGACGGGGTATAGATAGTATAATGGTCTGCTGCTCTATGCGGTATGCAGGCTTAAGTGCATCGGTATGCTCGATGCGGAGAACATGGAATTTCGTTTTTATCTCAGCCCCGATTTTCAATCCCACCCCCGTATCCTCTTCGTAAATTTCCATGTTTTTCCGATTCTGAATAATCCATTCCCGGTTCTCCTCCAGAAACTTTTCCGTCTGCCGCCTGCTCACCCCGTGAGGT
This sequence comes from uncultured Odoribacter sp., assembly GCA_905204385.1. Next base: position 1,936 of record CAJKZL010000511.1, read on the forward strand.
ACGCTCACCCAAATTCCCCTCCCAGGGGCCATCCGAATGCGCAAGTACTTGATATTCGCACTCCGCAGCACCCTGATTTCACCGACTCCCTTCAATTCGATCACATCCATATCCACCTGAAATAAAAAAACCGGCTGAAAAGTTATTTTATCCGTATAGCCGGCTTTCTCTCCAAAACAATAGTTCCGGACAAAGCCCTTGCAATAAACGGTAACTTTTCAGGCGGTTTCTCGCTATTCTATCTTCGGAAATCAATCTTTTTTCACCAGATCACTCAATTGTTTAAAAGCGCCATCGACAGATTCCACCGTTTCTTTACAAATAGCCCGGTAATGAGCCTTTCTTTCGCCTTTAGGTAAACTTCTTCCGGCATTCACCCGTTGACGCAATGAATTTCTGTTATCGATAACACTCTGAACGATTCCACTGAGTTCGTCAGCGCTTTTACCGTAACACAGACAATTCAGACAGTCGTCAACCACAGCAAAAGTCAGACAATCAATGTCCTTTTTCAATCTTCTAATACTTGCCATAACTCTCAAAAATTTAATTTTCCTCAAAAGTAAGTATTTTTTCCTGTATTATGTCCCATTTACAATTGTTTTTTTACGCCCAGCCGCTGCATTACTCTTTCCACAGCCCTTCCGACATTCTCCTGTTCCATCAATTCCCGGACAAACAAACTTCCCACAATGGCTCCGTTACTGTACCGGCAAGCCATCGAAAAAGTTTCAGGATTGGAAACCCCAAAGCCGGTCAAGCGTTTATTTTTCAATCCCATGCGATCCACCCGCTCGAAATAGTGCAGTTGTTCCTCCGTAAAACGCTCCTTCACTCCAGTGGTCGAAGCCGACGACACCATATAAATAAATCCCCCGCAATGCTCGTCTATCAGTCGTATTCTTTCGTCCCCGGTTTCCGGAGTGATCAGCATGATGACGGGAAGATCGTATTCGACACACAACGGCTCGAACGACCGGCGATACTCCTGAAAAGGCAGGTCGGGAATAATCAAGCCGTCGATCCCTATCGCCCGGCACTTTTCGAAAAACCTTTCTACGCCGTATTGCATCACCGGATTCAAATA
>CAJKZL010000512.1 GCA_905204385.1 uncultured Odoribacter sp.
CCGTAGAACTGGAAAATTTCTTCATCAATCATCACATAGCCACCTCTACCGGTCAGATCCCCAAACGAATCGGATTGATTCATTGTGTAGGCTCAAGAGACGAAAAGATTTGTAATTACCACTGTTCCAAACTCTGTTGCGTAACAGCAGTCAAACAAGCCATCGAACTTCGTGAGATGTTGCCGGAAACCGAAATACTATGTTTTTATATGGATATGCGCATGTTCGGTCCGGGATATGAAGAACTCTACCGGGAAGCACAGGAAAAATACAACATCAAATTTGTACGGGGACGTTTGTCGGAAGCTTCTGAAAACAGAGAAAAACAATTGCTTATTAAAGTCGAAGATACACTGGTGGGTAAACCTTTGAAGATGACCCTCGATCTGATGGTGCTAATGGTAGGTATGGAACCTTCCGAAGGCAGTACGCAGCTCGCTTCGATGCTCGGCCTCGACATAGCTCCCAACGGCTTTATCCGGGTCGGAGACCCCCACACGGGAACCAACCGAACCAACCGGCCAGGCATTTTTATTGCCGGATGCAGCTCCTCTCCCATGAACCTGACCGACACACTCACCGATGCACGTTCTGCAGCGATCACTATCGGAGAATATCTGAAAAATAACGAAAACAAGCATTAATCTTCGAAGCTGAATTTCTATGAACTTTTGGGGTTTTTCAATATCTGAAGCGCGGGTCATCGATTATGATAAAAATGATAAAAGTCTGGTAACGGCCATGACGACCGAGGTTCCCAGTAGCAAGCTCTGTATCGGATGCGGAGGCTGTTCGGCCACTTGTACCGCCGGCAATCTGACCGAATTCAATATCCGTAAACTGCAAATGCTGGTGAAACGAGGTGAGACCAAAGAAGTCGGTGAGCACCTCCAAAAATGTATGTTGTGTGGAAAATGTCTGCTGGTTTGTCCCCGGGGAGTAGATACCCGGCGCATGATCCTAAGCATGCTCAAATATATAAACAGCCTTTAGCTCTTTACCTTTTACTTTTTTAACTATGTATTACGATCCTTTTGTACTCCCATTTACCCTTGGACTGAATATATTGCTGATCTTTTTACTGATCAAATACACCCGGTGGATCCGGACTTTTTCAAAAGATGACCGCAAGACTATCCGGAAAAATATTTTCTCGCTAAAAACGCTGAAAGCCGGCAAAGAGGTGTTCCTGGAAAGTCTCGTGCATCATAAAATCTACCGCACCAACCCATTCCTGGGCTATATGCACATGTGCTTCGGCTTAGGCTGGTTTCTGCTGATCGTTATCGGTAAAATAGAGTCTTTGGTATATCACACCAGCATCTTCAATCCCCCCTATTTCGCCATTTTTTTCCGCTATTTTCATCCGGCTCAGGAGACATTTCCCTACAATTCCGTTTTTGCTTTTCTGATGGATCTTGTTTTGCTCATGATCCTCTCGGGCCTCCTGCTGGCCTGGCTCAAACGCCTGTACTCCAAAGCCCTGGGGATGAAAAAAACTACCCGGCACCGTCCTTTCGACCTGTTGATCCTAACGGTTCTCTGGCTGATCTTTCCCTTGCGCTTTCTGGCCGAAAGCTTCACCAGCGGCGTACGGGGCGGAGGAAGTTTTCTGACCCATAATGCAGGAGACTTTTTCGAAACTTTCCTGCCTATCGAAAGACTCTCCTATCCTGCCTGGTGGGCTTATTCTTCCGCTTTGGGACTTTTTTTCCTCTTGTTACCTTTTTCCCGGTATATGCACATTCCGACCGAAATGGTCTACATCTTTTTGAAAAACTGGGGAGTGAAACAAGGCCGCAAATTCTCGGCCATCAGTCGGTTTCAACTCTATTCCTGCTCTCGTTGCGGCATCTGCATCGATCAATGTCAGTTGGGGAGTTCCCTGGGCATGAAAGACACCCAACCGGTATATTTCCTCAAAAAAATACGCCATCATAAGGAATACTCTCTTTTAACAGACAATTGCCTGATGTGCGGACGCTGCGAAGCATCCTGTCCCGTGGACCTTCGGCTGAATGCATTGAGACTCAGTCAGAAAACGGACTACACCCGGATTATAAAATCCACCTACGACTATACTCCGGTAAAATCCGCTTCTCAGGCAAAAATTGCTTATTTTGCAGGTTGTATGGGACAATTGACTCCCGGTGTCGTCCAAGCTATGCTTACGATCTTTTCGCGGGCAGGCGTCGACTATGCTTTTATCGATGAACAAGGAGGGGTATGCTGCGGCCGTCCGGCCCTATTATCGGGTAACCTAAATGCAGCCTCCGCAATCCTGGAAAAAAACACGGGCATACTCGAAAGTTCCAAAGCAGAAATCTTGGTCACTTCCTGCCCCATTTGTTATAAAACTTTCAAAGAAGACTATCGTCTGTCTATGCAGGTGATGCACCATACCGAATACCTCCGTATGCTAATCGCCCAAGGGAAACTGAAGCTGCACCCCAGCCAACAAAAAACCGTTTTTCACAATCCCTGCGAACTCGGCCGGGGCAACGCTATTTATCAGGCTCCCGAAGAGGTACTCAGGGCGGTAAGCCACCTTGTGGCCACAGCCTTCGACGGAAAAAAATCGTTGTGCTGCGGTGGTTCGCTAGCCAACAACCACATCACAGCCCTGCAAAGAACCCAACTCAGCCGCGCTGCCCTGAATGCCTATCTGGCCTATCGTCCCGATGTGCGGGTGACAGCCTGTCCCTTGTGTAAAAAGACGTTTTCCAAAACCGAAACCTCCGTGCCCGTAAAGGACATTGCCGAATTGGTCGCCGAAAACATCGGAAATTAAAAAAATGCTTACAAAACCGACATCTTTTTCATAACTTTGTATAGCATAGCCATAAGGCAATGGTTTGAATCAAAACACCAGGAGGATTGAATATGGAACCAACGGAATACATCATACCGGACAGGAAACGCCTTCCCTACGGCATGATGAACTTTGCCGTCATCCGCCGCGAAGACTATTATTACGTAGACAAAACCCGTTTTATCCCCCAGATAGAACAGGCAGACCGT
>CAJKZL010000513.1 GCA_905204385.1 uncultured Odoribacter sp.
TTCATCCTTTATCGTTACTCTAAATTTTTCGTTCATCGTTACTTAGGACCGAAGGTCCTCATCGTTACTTACGTTCGATATTTTTGGTCGGTTCCGACCAAAAATATCGAACGTTTTAATAGTGAGACAGAATTTTTCTAAAAATGGGTGAATAAAAATGAGATTTTCTGAAAAAAATTTCAATAAAGATAAGAAAGAACGCAACCGAATATCGGTAATGTACTATAAAATAGATGATTGGAAGTGGAACGAACGTGAACAAATTTTTGGCGGTTCGGGCAGAGGTTAAGTGTCGGGTATAATGTAGGCTTATAATAATTTTGGTAGGATAATCGATTTAGAATATCGTATTCCGAAAATTTTTAAGCACTATGGAATGAGAGGCTCAGCTGATATAGCGCCAGGTGATGCGGGTTTTAAAAAGGCGTTTGATTTGTTTGGCGAAAAGTTGGTTTTCCTCTTTTTCAAGATCCGGATCGTCTGCAAGTATTTCGTTGGCGATACGGGAAGCTTCATTGAGGATGAGGGCATCTTTTCCGAGGTTCGCCACTTTCAGGCTGCAGCTTAGTCCGCTTTGCTGGGTTCCTTCGATATCGCCGGGGCCGCGGAGTTTCAGGTCGGCTTCTGCAATTTCGAAGCCGTCGTTGGTGGCGGTCATCGTTTCGATGCGTTTCCGGGATTCATTGGATAGCTTGAAGGAAGTCATCAGTATGCAATACGACTGATCGGCTCCTCTGCCGACGCGTCCGCGAAGCTGATGCAGCTGGGAGAGGCCGAAGCGTTCGGCGCTTTCGATAACCATGATGGAGGCATTGGGAACGTTTACGCCTACTTCAATCACGGTGGTCGAAACCAGGGTATTGGTCTCGGCTGTGGCGACCCTTCGCTTTTCGTGTTCCTTTTCCGCCGGTTTGAGTTTACCATGGACCATTCCCACTTTAAAGCCTTTGGGCAGAAAATAGTCGTTCAATTGTTCGAATCCGGCTTCCAGATCCCGGTAATCGAATTTTTCCGATTCTGAGATCAGGGGATATACGACATAAGCCTGCCTGCCTTTTTCCAATTCTTTTTCGATAAACCTGAACACTTCTATTCTTTTTTTGTCGAAAGCATGAAAGGTGGTAATCGGTTTACGTCCCGGGGGAAGCTCGTCGATGACGGAGACGTCGAGATCGCCGTAGAGAGTCATCGCAAGGGTTCGCGGTATGGGGGTAGCCGTCATGACCAGGACATGAGGGGGGATGGTGTTCTTTTGCCATAAGCGGGCTCTTTGTGCTACTCCGAAGCGATGTTGTTCGTCGATAACGACCAGTCCGATATTCCGGAAAGCGACCACATCTTCGAGTAGGGCGTGAGTGCCGATGAGGATTTGCAGAGAACCGTCGTTCAGTCCCCGGTGGATTTCTTCTCTTTCTTTTTTGCGGGTGGAGCCGGTCAGTAAGGCCACGGTGATGCCTGTTTCCTTCAGCATACCGCGAATGGTTTCGTAGTGTTGGGTGGCCAGAATTTCGGTCGGAGCCATCAGACAGGTCTGATAGCAATTGTCGAGGGCCATCAACATGCACATGAGCGCAACCAGTGTTTTTCCGCTGCCGACGTCTCCCTGTAGCAATCGGTTCATTTGCTTGCCGGAGCCACAGTCTTGCCGGATTTCCCGGATAACCCTTTTCTGTGCACCGGTCAGTTCAAAAGGCAAATAGTGGCTGTAAAAGGTATTGAAATAATCGCCTATGGTTTGAAAGACATGTCCTTTAAAATAACTCTTCCTTTTGTATTTTAATTTCAGGATGTTTAGCTGTATATAGAACAACTCTTCGAATTTTAGCCGGAAAACCGCTTTCTGCAGTTCATCGGGGGAAGCCGGAAAATGCACATTATAAAGTGCATCATGCAGGAACATGAGTTTGTGGCGTTGAATAAACCAGGCTGGTAAGGTCTCCGATATTTTTCCTTGTATGGACTTAAAGATAGAAGCCTGAATTTTACCGATGGCTTTGGAATTGAGGAAAGCTTTTTTCAGTTTTTCGCTGGTAGGATATACGGCTTGGAAGCCTACTAACAGGGGAGAGGCTTTATCGAAATTGTCGATTTCCGGGTGTACGATATTGATTTTCCGGTTGAATTCGGAAGGTTGGCCGAAGATCAGGTATTCTTTATCGGGATCGATTTGGCTGGCCAGATATTTGAATCCCTTGAACCAAACCAATTCAAGGGTTCCTGTTTCATCATAGGCGGTGGCTGTCATGCGCAGGGCTTTTCCTTCGCCCACGCTTTTCAGGTCCCGGATTTTGGCTTTGATCTGGATATAGGGCAGATGGCTTTTCAGTTCTGCTATGCGGTAAATTCTGGAACGGTCGATGTATTTATAGGGAACATAATAGAGCATGTCTTCATAGCTCTGTATTTCCAGTACATACATTAAGACAGCCGCTTTCTTATCGCCTACGCCGGGAAGAAATTTTATGTTCAGTCCGGAAAGTTCCATTTTTTACAGCAATTCGGAATTAGGTTTAAAATTTATTGTGAGCGATTTGTTGTTTCAAAGGTACAATGTTTTTCAAGGGGGTGAAAATGAAAGTGCGATAATTTTGGAACAAGTTTCAAAATTAAAGTAACGATGAGTGCCCGAAGGACACTTAATGAACGATGAACGATTATGGACCTCTGGCGGGGCGCTTTATAACCGGAACTATCGTTCTGGTCGCCCGTTAAAAAGCAACCAGAGAGACAATTATCGTTTATCCTTTATCGTTACTTTAATTTCGTTCATCGTTACTTAGGACCGAAGGTCCGTTCGCTTATGGAGGTATGGATTCCGCCTGTAAAATACAGGAAGAAAAAAGCAGACCTGAATTTGCTGCTGTAGTTTGCAGAAAAGCCGGTTTTTGAGGTTGGTTATTTACGATGGAAGTACAAATAAACAACGGAGTAAAACAAGTGAAAAATCAGTTGAAAATCCCTATCTTTGCATGAAATGAATCAAAAATTCTGTCCTATGAATGTTCCGTTACGAAA
>CAJKZL010000514.1 GCA_905204385.1 uncultured Odoribacter sp.
AAAAACTCGGTGAATTCGGCAAGCATATCGCCAATCGCTCAGGCTACGGCTACTGCCTGGAAAGCTAACGGACCGATCCTTAAACAAGTATTAACTGCATCCTATGCGACTCACTTACAAAAAGAAGATTTTCCTGTATTTCATGCTGGTATTTACTATTTTTACCATCATCATTATCGCTGTTCAGCAAAACCGGGAAAAAACTTATAAATCCGAGAACTTCAAGACCAACCTGAATGCATATGCGGAGGTCATTTCCAACCATATCCGGCAAAACCGCCTCTTACAGTCCACCAATATGGATTCCCTCAGCCATATGCTCGAACTGCTGCCTCCCGATCTCCGGATCACGATCGTCAGCCGGGAAGGCAAAGTGTTGTTCGACAACGACCTGGACGACACCGGAGGAATGGGGAATCACCTCAGCCGCCCCGAACTAACCAAAGCCCTGACCAGTGGCAACGGGGCCAATATCCGGAAATCGGCGACTACCGGTAGAAATTACTATTACTATGCCCGTTATTTCGCCCCTGTTTTTGTACGGGTGGCCTTGCCTTACGACAGTGCGGTAAAAAACACGCTGAAAGCCGACGACATTTTTACCTACTTTATATTGCTGTTATTCTTCTCGGCTCTTCTCTCCCTGCTTTATCTGGCGGACCGTTTCGGCAAAGCCGTGAGCGGCTTGAACGATTTCATCACCTCGGCAGAACGCAATGCTCCGCAATACGATCAGATTAAATTTCCCGATACAGAGCTCGGAGAAATCGGGAATAAGATTGTCACCAGCTACAAACTACTGGAAGAAAGCCGGAATCAACTGAATCTGGAAAAAGAAAAAATACTGCGTCACTTCCACCATTCGGACGAAGGCATCAGTATTTTTTCGGCTTCTCATGCGCGTATATATACCCACACCCATTTCATCCAATACCTGACCACCATAGCGGAAGAGCCGGTCTTCGACGTGGAAGACATTTTCCGGGTACCGGAATTTAAAGAACTGTGCAATTTTCTGAGAAGTAATACTCCGGTAAACCCGCAGGGAAAAACCATCCCGATTTGGCAAGGGAAAATTTCGAAGAATGGAAAACATTTTGCCGTCAAATTACTGATTTTTCACGACAACAGCTACGAGATCCTTTTAAACAATATCTCTTCCAGTGAAAAAAACCGCCAATTGAAACAGGAAATGACGAATAACATCGCCCATGAACTGAAAACCCCTGTCAGCAGCATCCGCGGTTATATCGAGACCATACTGGAGCAAAACAACCTGGACCCTACCAAGCAAAAATTTTTCCTGGAACGGGCTTATTCGCAAATCCTGCGTTTATCGGACCTGATCCGGGACATCGCACTGATCACTAAAACCGAAGAAGCCTCCGAATTATTCGAAAAAGAGTCCATTTCCATCCGAGATATCGTTCAGGAAGTCGGCCGGGATCTAGAGGTTCCCCTGACCCGCAACCACATCACCATAGACAACCGGGTGGCGGAAGGGATCGAGATAGAAGGCAACCATACTCTTCTGTATTCCATTTTCCGCAATCTGGTAGACAATACGATCGGCTATGCAGGCCCTGATGTCCGGATACACATCGAAAGCTATCTGGAAGATGCCGAATTCTATTATTTCTCTTATTACGACACCGGGAAAGGGGTGGATGAAGCGCATCTGGAACGCATTTTCGACCGGTTCTACCGCATCAATCCCGGCCGTAGCAGAAAGACAGGCGGGTCGGGCTTAGGCCTGTCCATCGTCAATAACGCCGGCTTCTTCCACAAAGGGCAGATATCTGCCAAAAACCGCAAAGAAGGAGGCCTGGAATTCATATTTTCCCTGAGGAAAAAACTCTATTAAGCTTTACGCAACCTTTTTATCTGTTTTTCATCTTTATTACGAAAACAACGAGTAATAAAAACATGAAAAACAGATTTTTTATTTTTCCTCCTTCCTATTTTATTTTCCTTCTTTTCATGCTGCTTTTCGGAGCCTGCCAGGAGGAAAGCGAACCGATCTACGAAAGCTATGGCCTGGTCAGCAAAACCTCCGATCACGCCTTCACCGTTCTGCTGGACGACGGCTTGCTGATTTATCCCCGGGAATCCTGTGTGGCTCCCTCCCGCCTGCACGACAGTAGCCGTATTTACCTGCAATTCAACATTCTGGAAGAGAACGATTCGTCGGCTTTCGCCCGGATCACCTATGCTGATACCATTTTGACAAAATCCATCCTTCCTTACGACGAGTCCATCCTGGACAGCATAGGCCAAGATCCCGTAAAGATCAACAGAGCCTGGATCGCCCATGATTTCATCAACATAGAATTTCTTTTTGCTGGACGGACAAACCTAGTCCCCAAGCATGCCCATATGGTCAATCTGCTATTATGCCCCTCCTCCGGAAATAAATTAAATTTTGAGTTCAGGCATAACGATTTCGACGACGAACGCGAAAAAATTTACCTGGGCATTGCCTCCTTTCCCCTGGAAGAAGCGGTCGCCCCTTTGGGAAAGCCGGTGACGATCATCCGCAACGGGGAAATTTTGCAGGACGAGCTGGCACAGCTGCGCATCACGGCATCCGCCCTGGCCGAGGCCCTGCGCGGCAAGGACATCTTTTCCCCCAAGGATGTTTACTGGGGCGTGATCGAGCCGAACGGCAGCATCACAGCGGCCCCAATGCCGCAGGACGGCGGCGAGCCGCCTATGCTGCCGCTGCTCATCGATAAGGCAGTTTACAAGGAAAATCTTGCGTTCTTCGGCATGGATACGGCAGCGCTGGATGCACTGCTGCGCCGTGAGCAGACAACCCGCGAGGCGGTTCTGCTGCTGCTCTACAACGGCAAAAAATCCATCCTGATACAGATAAAGGCCACCCCGAAAGGGGCGGCCTGAAAAGGTGTGCGTATGAAACGAAATTGGTATGCCGCAATCATTCTGCTGGCTCTGTGCGTGCTGCTGTTCCTGGCGGGGCAGTATGTGGACCGCACCACAGCCGGAATGCAGCG
>CAJKZL010000515.1 GCA_905204385.1 uncultured Odoribacter sp.
GACGATATGCAGCGCTACAATTCCCGGCTTTCTTTCGATTCGGACGTATCCAAACGCTTTAAGGTAGGTGCATCCTTAGGTTATTCCTTCACCAAACGAAGAAGTGGAAGTGCAGGCGAAGAAATGGGCATTACCAAAGAATGGAATGTGAGACCGGATGTCCCGGTATACGATGAAGACGGAGAATATTACCGGTTGGACGGCACTCCGGAATGGGGCTTTCCCGTAGGCATAGCCAACCCGGTGGCCACCCGCCAGAATATCAACAAAAAAGAGTCTTATCAGTTCATGGGAAACAGTTACCTGGAGTATAAAATTTTGGAAGGCCTGAAAGTCAGGGGAGACATCAATCTTTCCCTGTTTCAGGATCATTACAGTAACTTTAATCCTAAAATTGCAGGAGACGATTGGGGAGACGGTGGCACTGCCATGTTGTGGGACGACCGCAGTAAAATGGCTTCCAGCTCCATCAATTTCCGGGCAGACTATGCTTTACAATTGGATAAACACATGCTGAATTTTATGGTGGGTTATGGTTGGGACAGACAATTCAGCGATTATATCGGACATATGTATCAGGGATTTCCGGATGACAAGGTACTGAATAATGCAGGATCGGCCACCGAAACTTATTGCATCGGAGAATCGAAAACCGAGAGTGCCCTGAATTCTTTCTATGCCCGTGCCAGTTACAATTATATGAACAAATACCTGGCTGAAATCAACTTCCGCTCCGACGCTTCTTCCAAATTCGGTCCCGGAAATCAAAGGGGATATTTTCCCTCGGTATCCCTGGGATGGAGGATCAGCGACGAAGACTTTATGGATGACGTTGAAAAAATAAACGATTTAAAACTACGTCTCAGTTGGGGACAAACCGGTTCTACCAATATCGACGATTTTGTTTATCGTCAGTTCTACATCACCGGCGATCCCTATATCGGGGGGACGACTCTTTTGCCGGGAGAATTACCTAACCCGGACATCAAATGGGAAATGACCTCGGAAGTAAATGGGGGCATCGAATTCTCTTTCTTCAACCAACGCCTTTTCGGTAGTATAGACGGTTACTACCGATACACCAAAGGCGCATTGTCTCCCTCTCCGGCAAGCCTGGAAGCCGGTTCACCCTCCTACACCTCCAACCTGATCGATCTATCTAATAAAGGAGTCGAGTTAGAGATAGGCGGAGACATTGTCCGTTCCGGTTACTGGACCTGGACCTCTAAACTTAATTTGGCCTTAAACCGGAATAAAATCGAAAAGTTGAATGGAGCCTCCCTTTCCAGCTATGAAGTGGATTCCTATATCGAAGGAGAATCCGCCGGAGTATTGAAAGGATATGTGGTAGAAAAAATTTTCCAGGACGCTAAGGAAATCGAACAACTCAACCAACAAGCAAAAGCCAATGGCGCCCCTCAATACCAGGAAGCTTCCACCGGCGTAGGCGACTATAAATTCAAAGACCTCGACGGGAACGGGTATATCGACAGCAAAGACCGTACCGTCATTGCTTCGCCCGAACCTAAATTCTTCGGCGGCTTCTTCAATTCCCTCAACAATAAGAGTCTCAAACTGTCGTTTGTGTTCCAATTCTCAAAAGGGGCTAAAGCTATTGTTTCTAATATGCAACATGATATGAGCGGGGGATTAGGCAATAATATTTACCCCGAATTATACGGAAAAACTTGGACGGCTGAAAATCCCGATACCCGCTTCGCCCGTTTGGTCAGCAGCGATCCTTCGCGCAACAGCCGTACTTCCGACCGTTATGTGTACGAAACATCCTATATGCGGCTGAAAAATATCACCCTTTCGTTCACCCTGCCTCAAATGTGGCTCAAAAAGATCAACATCCCATCAGCCATGTTATTCGTCAGTGGTTCCAACCTATGGACCATCACTAATTGGCCCGGCATAGACCCCGAATTGGTGAACAGTTTTACCACCGCACAAATGACACAAAATGAAGATCCTTATCCCTTAAGTAAAACGTTTACTGTAGGTGTAAAAGTAGAATTCTAATCTTAAACCTTCCAATTATGAAAACATACTATATCCTTTATATTCTGCTACTTTCCATTACGTTGGGATCCTGCGATCTGATGGGAGATGTAGACAAAGTGAAACCCTACTACAAACTGGAGGACGAAACGGCCATCCGCGATGCAAATAGTGCGGAACAAGTGCTTAAAGGCATATATACTCAGTGGAGACAATGGGATTTTTGCTCTTTCCGGGCCAATATGTCTATCCTATCCGGGGCAATGTCCGTCACCGCAAGCGGTGGAATTCTGGGCCAAACCGGATTTGCAGACAATAATGTGCAAGCCGACAACGAAATTATCGGCAACGTATACAATCAATTATATGCCGTAATCAACGCTGCCAATTTTATGATCGAATATCTGGAAAACAACAAGGTAAAAGACTTGGATCCTATACGATTGCAGGAAATCCTCGGAGAAGGAAGATTTCACCGGGCAATGGCCCATTTCACCCTGCTTCGCCTTTTCGGTCAGTTTTACGACCTGCAATCCCCCTACGGAATTGTGATTTCAGACCAGCCCTATCGTGAAGTCCATGCTCAGGCACGCGCGACGGTAACAGATTGCTATAAGTTTATCGAGACCGATCTGGATTCCGCCATTCTACATGCTCCTGAAATGCCCATGAGCGATTACCAACCTACACACGCTCTTATCAGCAGTACTACCGCAAAAGCCTTCAAAGCAAAAGTATTATTAAGCAAAGGAGACTATGCGAATGCGGCCCTTTTAGCAGAAGAAGTGATCGAATCGGCCGTGGATTACGGATATTACCTGGAAAACTATATGGATATTTTCAACAATATGTTCTATTCGCCGGAAGTGCTGTTCGCTCCCTATACGGCAGGATACGACGAAAGCTGTAATTTTGACTTAAGCCGGTTGAAATACAGCACCTATACGATGAAGCTGGCGGATGCCATGGACCCCGAACCGGGCAACCCGGAGGACGGAAGCGGTTA
>CAJKZL010000516.1 GCA_905204385.1 uncultured Odoribacter sp.
TGGACGGTTCTTCCAAGTACGGGAAAGACAAGCGTTTTGCTCCCCTTTGGTCGGTAGGTGTGGGGTGGAATCTCGATAACGAGCATTTTATGGAATCCGCAGACTGGCTGAGCCGCCTGACTGTCCGTGGTTCTATCGGAGAAACCGGAAATCAGAATTTCAATCCTTATCAGGCACGCACTACTTTAGCATATAATCAGGAGCAGGTGTATTTCGACGGGCTGGGCGCAACTTTTATGTCCTACGGTAATACCCGGCTGGAATGGCAAAAGAGCTTGAAACGGAATATCGGTTTGGACCTGGAAATTTTGCAACGGCGTTTGACGGTGAGATTCGACTATTACAACGACCGTACCGACGGGTTATTGTTGCCGGTGTCGGTGACGCCTTCTCTGGGATTCACCAGTTATACGGAAAACTTTGGGGAACAGACCAACGATGGATATGAATTTGACGTGAACGCAGTGGTACTCCGGCACAAGGATTTTGATTTAGCCCTTAATTTTAGTGGCACGCACAATCAAAACCGGATTACAAAGATCAGTTCTGCGTTAAGAGCGTTGAATAAGAAAAACAATGAGGCGGAAGAAGACCAGACCGCTCCCATTGCCATGTATGAAGAGGGCGAATCGATCAATGCAATCAAGGCTGTCCGTTCGCTGGGCATCAATCCGGCTTCCGGGAAAGAATTGTTCCTGACACGGGAAGGAAAAATCACGGAAAACTGGAATTATCTGGACAAAGTGGTGGTGGGATGTTCGGATCCTACTTTAGAAGGGAACATCGGGATGAATATCATCTGGAAAAACTGGTCGCTGAATGTATTGATGCGATACAGTTTCGGCGGGCAGGTGTACAACTCCACTTTAGCCGAACGGGTGGAGGGGATAGAACCTTACAGCAATGCCGACAAGCGGGTATTGGAGGAAAGATGGCAACAGCCCGGAGACCATTCTTTTTATAAAGACATAACAGATCGTGAGGTTTCCAAAGCTACCAGCCGGTTTGTACAGGATTATAACTATCTGGAGATGAGTAATCTGTCTTTGGCTTACCGTTTGCCGCAAAACTGGCTGAAGAAAATGCGGCTTTCCAGCGTGCGCATCGGACTCAATAGCAGTGAGTTGTTCTATGTGTCAACCGTTAAGCGTGAGCGGGGATTGGATTATCCGTTTGCCAGGCAATATACTTTTTCATTGAATGTAAATTTCTGATGTCATGAAGAAAATAAATATCATAGGAGGTTTGATTGGTGTGTGGTTGCTGATTTCCTGCAATAGCTGGCTGGACCTGAAGCCTTACGGTGAAGTGGAACAGGATAAAATGTTTGAAGAGGAGCAGGGTTTTATACAAACTTTGACCGGAAGTTATCTGCTGTTGACGGATCCCTCGGCATACGGGCGGGAATTAACGGTTGGTTTTCCGGATGAGATTGTGCGTTACTGGAAAAAGAGAAGTGAATTTTATGAATTCGACTATAGTGATGCCGAAGTGGTGGGGCGTTTGGATGCTACCTGGCTGCAAATGTATAAGGCGATTGCCAATACCAATCTGGTGCTGCAAAATTTGGTCGGTAAGGACCCGGCAGATTTCGAATACTACAATCTGATCAAAGGCGAAGCCCTGGGGTTGCGGGCATACCTGCATCTGGATTTATTACGGCTTTATGGTCCGGTGTTGAAAGAGGGCGGAATGGAAGAAAAGGCTATTCCTTACCATGAGGAGTTTTCCAATCAGACGGTCCGGTTAATGACTGCCGGCGAGGTGGTGTCCCGGATACAGCGCGATTTGGATTCTGCCTATGTATTGCTGGCAGACGATCCGATTAAGCTGTACGGCCGGGATGAAGACAAGGACCGGGAGGACTGGGAGGAAATAACGGCTCCGGAGGTGAAGGGACTGGCGTTTTCCTACCGGGGGTGCCGGATGAACTATTATGCCGTGTGTGCTACATTGGCACGGTTGTATATGTTAAAGGAGGATTATGCGAATGCCCTGAAATATGCCGGTGAGATATTGACAGACGGGAAAGAACTGTTTACCCTGGTGAAGCGTTCGGATATGTCCGGAGGTTCAAAAGATGTGATGTTCGAGCGGGAATTGATCTGGTCGCTTTATGACCAGAAAACAGAGACGCATCTTTCGGCTGTGATGAAGAAAGTAGATTTTACTTTTGACAGTTATTTTAATGATTATGTTTATACCGATGCCCGTTGTTATGGTAGTGAGGAAGATTATCGCTGGAATTATTGGTTCGAATATTCCAAAACAACTCCTGCATTCTGGTATCTGAACAAATATACACGCACCTATTCGACGGCCGACCAGTCGGACCAGACTCCCTTTAAAACGGTTGTGCCGATGATCCGTTTGAGTGAAGTGTACTATATGGCTGCGGAGGCCTGCCTGAAAACCGACCCGGCGGAAGCTTTCCGTTTGCTGAACGAGGTCCGGATGTCGCGCAATATTTCGGAATTGCCGGAAACCCTGAAAAACGATGCCGGAGAGTTATTCAACCAAATGATTTACGAATATCAGAAAGATTTTTGGGGAGAAGGAAAATTGTTTTACCTCTACAAACGGCTGTTCCTGGATATCGATACCCGCGATGAGTCGGTGAAAGCTTCAAGGAATATCTATAAATTGCCGGTACCGGAAGATGAAATAGAGTTCGGGGATAATAATCAATGACTAAACCATGAATATGATGAACAGATTTTATATAGCAATAATCGTTAGCCTGCTACTGGGGATGGTGGCTTGCCAGGAAGCGGATAAGGTGATGTTTACTACGGATACGAGCGGTATCTATTTTAAGTTGGGCGCCTTAAAGAAGGACTCTGCGCTGATTCTGCGGCAGGATACCATCGTGTATACATTTGTTTATGATCCGGATGAAGTAATTGTTCCTAGTGAAGATGATGAAAAAGAAAACTACTATGTAGGTGCTACAATTAATATCCTTTCTTGGAAAGTTGTTAATCAGAATGTCGGTTTGTAATTT
>CAJKZL010000517.1 GCA_905204385.1 uncultured Odoribacter sp.
AACAAAAGACCGGAACCATCGGTTCCGGTGACAAGGCGCCCCGCAGGGGTCCACTATCGTTTATCGTTCATTAAGTGCCCGAAGGGCACTCATCGTTACTTCAATTTTGAAATTTATTCCAAAATTAAACGAACGTTTTTATGTGTGCAACCCCAAAAATCCGGAATTTGATCGCTTACCGTATGTTGTTCGGTGAGGACAGGAACGAAACCGACCGACTTGAATTGGATTCATGGATCCTGGAAAGTCCGGAACATCAGGAATTATACCGAAGATTGCTGGAGGAGGCGAACTGGGAGAGATGGGCAAAGCGACGCGAGCAGATTCAGGTGGAGGAGGAATGGAAATCCATGCTTGACCGGATAGGGCGTACTGCAAAACGTAGGAGATTTATTTCCAGATGGGGGGCAATGGCCGCTTCGGTCGTTTTATTGTTGGGAATAGGAACTTTCGCTTATTTCTATTTACATCGGGAATTGCCGCGTGAACGAATTTCAGTTTCGATCCGGCCAGGTACCACCAAAGCCCGTCTGGTTTTTAATGACGGGAAAACAATGGACTTGGGAGCTTATCCGTTGCAGCAATCGGTTGTCAGGGACGGAGTATTTATTGCTGCGGATTCTGCCGGACGTTTGAATTATAAATGCGAAGATTCACAATCTGCGACAGAGGTACATCATACCTTGATTATCCCTAAAGGAGGAGAATATATTTTGACTTTGGGAGACAGTACCGTCGTGCATCTCAATTCACAAAGTGTACTGGAATATCCGGTTCATTTCGCCGGGGATAAGCGGGAAGTATATCTCGAAGGAGAAGCTTATTTCCAGGTTCACCGGAATAATGGCCGGCCTTTTATCGTTCATACGGAAAATATGGATGTCCGGGTGACCGGAACAGAATTTAATGTCCGGGCTTACCGGGATGAATCGTTGGTTCAGACGACTTTGGTAAACGGACAGGTGTATGTTTCGACATCGGCCGAAGAACAGTTGTTAAGGCCTGATCAGCAAGCCGAATTGAATCTTGTTACGATGGAAACCCAGGTGAAGGAGGTCGATGTTCAGGAATATACCGCTTGGGTAAATGGATGGTTTGTGTTTAAAAACAAGCGTTTGGAAGAGATTATGGATAATCTGGCCCGTTGGTATGATTTCCAGGTGTTCTACCAGAATCCCGAAGTGCGTGATTTTGTGTTTGGAGGAAAGTTAGACCGTTTCGGTGATATAGAACCTATTTTGGACATCATAAGAGCTACTTCTGCTTTACAGGTGGAAATTCAGGGAAAGACGATCGTGTTTACAGCTAAATAAATTATTGACCTAACTACAAATTTTATGAAAAGATGGAAGTTATTACATACTCGTGAAAAGTGGTTGCGGGTAACTGAATTCCTACGGATTTCAGGATTAGGATTTTGTTTGTTTTTATGTCTGGGGGTGCACCCCGCAGCGATGGCTAATGCCCAGAAGATAAAAGTGAACATGGAGCTGGAAAATGTTTCGCTTGAACAATTTCTATGGTCTCTGGAAAAGGAGACTAAGCTGGTCTTTTTCTATAATAAAGCCGACATCGCTACTGTTCGGAAACTGGATGTCCATTTTAAAGAGACGAACCTCGACGAAGTCTTGAGTGCTGTTTTAAAAAATACCGGTCTGGATTACACCATCGAACAGAAAACGGTGGTTATCCGGAAAAGCGTTCCGGCGAATGCATTGCCTCAGGAGGCCCGTGTCAAGGTGATTGGAAAGGTCAAGGATGCGCATGGAGGGGCATTGCCCGGGGTAACCATACGGCTCAAGGGGACACAGGTGGGTGTCACGTCCGATAGCAAAGGAGAATTTCAGTTTTTGCTCCCGGAGATTAAAGGGAAACTGATTCTGGTATTTTCTTTTGTCGGCATGAAAAGCCAGGAAATTGAAATTAAAAGTGCCGATCCTCTGAATGTGGTGATGGAAGAAGATGTGTCGGAAATGGAAGAAGTGGTCGTCACCGGTATCTATACCCGTAAAAAGGAAAGTTTTACCGGTTCTTCCCAGACTTATAAAACGGAAGATCTGAAAATGATCGGAAATCAGAACATTCTACAAAGCTTGAAAACATTGGATCCTTCTTTTAATATCATCGAGAACAATCAATATGGATCGGACCCGAACCGTTTGCCGGACATCGAAATCCGTGGATAGAGCAGCATTGTGGGTTTCAAAGAGCGTTTCGGTCAGGATCCCAACCAACCCTTATTTATCCTGGACGGTTTTGAAACTACCTTGCAGACTATTATGGACTTGAGTATGGACCGGGTGGCTAGTGTCACTATTTTGAAGGATGCGGCTTCGACGGCCATATACGGTGCAAAGGCAGCCAACGGGGTTGTCGTGGTGGAAACCAAAGCTCCGACAGCTGGGCGGCTGCGTTTGTCCTACAACGGTAGTTACGACATCTCTTTTGCCGACCTATTGGCACGCCTTCCCGAACGACCGGACCTCAAGATCGCCCAATCGAAAAGACGAGCCTCGGAGGCGGACCTTAAGCTCCAACGTGCGCTCGCCTTTCCGGAAGTCAGCCTGAAGGGCTCATACGACAAGGCGGGCAACTTCATCAACGACTATTGGGCAATCGGGCTCAGTATCAGCCTCCCGATCTTCAACCGGAATCAAGGGAACATCAAGGCAGCAAAGCTGGCAATCCTCCAGAGCGGACAACAAGAGGCTTATGAGCAACAACAGGCGGAAAACGAACTCTACACCTGCTATGCCCGGACTCGACCAGGCCATCCGCCTTTACCGTTCGTCCGACCTCTCACTCGCCGGCGATTTCTCCAAGATACTCGAAGGCGTAAATCAAAGCTTCCGACAGAGAGACATCAGTTTGCTGGAGTTTATCGATTACTATGACAGCTATAAAGAAACTTGTATTCAGTTGCATGAAATAAAGAAAGATGTTTTCCTGGCGATGGAAAACCTGAATACAACTATCGGACAAACTATATTGAACTACTAA
>CAJKZL010000518.1 GCA_905204385.1 uncultured Odoribacter sp.
CCTCCGTCAGCTTTTGCCGGCGGGAAAAGCGCAGGGAATAATCCTCCATCCGCACCACTACGACCAGGCCGGGAATGGCTGTTTCGAACAGGTTCTCCCAAACGCCGACACCGGCAAACAGCAGCCGCGATTCCGAATGGTTGACGATGTGGTGGATATTGTCGGGCTTGAACTCATTGAGGATAGGCACCGCCACCGCACCGTACGAGAGGGTGGCCAGAAAGGCGATTCCCCAGTTGCTGGTGTTCCGGCTGCATAGGGCGATCTTGTCCCCTTTCCGGATACCGCAATGTTCGAAAAGCAAGTGCAGTTTTTCGATTTTGCGGGCGACATCCTTATATGAGCTGGTCGCTCCCTTGAAATCCGTTAAAGCCGGGCGGTCCCAGTTGGATTTTATACTTTCTTCTATGTATTGTAAAAAACTTTCTTCCATGATCGTAGGTTTAAAATGTTCGCACTCCCGGGTCGGCAGGCTTTCAGGAATCCGGATGCCGGAGTCCTGTATTTCAGGGCACTGCTGAACCCGATCGACACCTCACGCTTGCATTGATGCGGACAAAGATAAATTTTTCACTGTAAACCGGAAACGTTGGAAGAAAAAAATTTATTGATACAGATAGCGTTTGATGCTTCGTTTAGGAGTCTTTTCAAATTCCGTTTCCCTGATTTTCAAGCGGGCGACCTGGCTGTAGGCCGGGATCATGGTGTTCAGCAGCTTGCGGTTGTCGTCCATGATTTTCTTCAATGCCTCGTCCGAAACCTTGTCTTTTTTTGCCTGTTCGTAATCGGGATAGACCAAGGCCACCAATTTACCGTCCTTTTCCACTACCAGGGATTCCGAAACATAGGGAAGGGCGTTCAGCCGGTCCTCGATTTCTTCCGGGTAGATGTTCTGTCCGCTGGGGCCCAGGATCATATTTTTGCTCCTTCCCTTGATGAAGAGGTAACCGTCTTTATCGATGATCCCCAGGTCGCCGGTATGCAGCCATCCCTGGGCATCGATGGCTGCCTGCGTGGCCTCTCGGTTTTGGTAATACCCGTCCATGACATTGGCCCCGCGTACGAGGATTTCTCCGACGGTATTTTCCTGGTCGGCGGAGTCGATGACCACTTCCATGCGGTCGACGGCCTTGCCGCAGGATCCGGCTCTGAACGTATGCCAGTCGTCGAAGGTAATGGCGGGTCCGCATTCGGTCATGCCGTAGCCTACCGTATAGGGAAACCGAACCGAGCTCAGAAATTTCTCGACCTCATAGTTCAGGGCGGCGCCTCCGATGGCTATCAGCCTCAATCGTCCCCCGAAGGCATTGGAAATTTTATTTTTGATCGAGGTGCGCAGGCGACGGCTGAGGTAGGGGATTTTCAGGAACAGTTTGATGTGGAACTTCTCTAATTGGGGAAGCACTCGATGCTTGATGATTTTTTCGATGATCAGGGGAACGGCCACGATCAGGTGGGGCCTGACCCGGGTGAATATCTCATTGATCACTTTCGGCGAGGGGGTCTTGGCGATGAAGATCACGTGAGTGCCACTGGCAAACGGGTAGATCAGCTCGAAGGCCAGGCCGTACATATGGGCCATAGTCAATATGGAGACCAGACGCTCGCCCGGATTGTAGCCCATTTTATCCAGGGCATATTTCAGATTCGACCACATACTGCGGTAGGGGAGCATCACTCCTTTGGAGGCGCTGGTGGTTCCGGATGTATAGTTGATCATGGCCAGTTCTTCGGGCTTGTCGGGTGTATAGTGGACATCCTCGGGACCGAAGCAATCGGGGTATTTCCTGCCGAACATTTCCGTTAACCGGGCTTCCACTTCGCTGACCTTCAGGTTGGTATTGTGCAGGAGGGTGAAATCTTCGAGTTTCACGACGGTTTCCAGGGCAGGCATATGCGTTTTGTCGAGATCGTCCCAGATGGGCTGGCCGGCAAATAATATCCGGGCTCCCGAGTGAGTGATGATGTGGTGGATGTTGTCCGGTTTAAATTCATGCAGGATGGGCACGGCCACCGCCCCGTACGAAAGGGTGGCCAGGAAAGCTATCCCCCAGTTGGCCATATTGCGGCTGCATAGCGCTATTTTGTCCCCTCTGCGGATACCTCCTTCGCGAAACAGTATGTGCAGTTCCTCGATCATCCGGGCCACCTCCTTATAGGTGTAGCTCACGCCGTTGTAATCCGAAAGGGCCTGATGGTTCCAATGGGTCTTGATGCTGTGTTCTATATAGTATAAAAAACTTTCTTCCATGGTCGCGTTATTAGGGTCGTATTTCCCGTTATACTTGAAAATCAGGATAAAAGTTTACTAATTTCCTGTATCGGAAGTGAAAAACGCCGCAAAAGCACCTTTGGCCTAAAAAAAGGCATATCTCAGGTCCGGAGTGGAATGTGCTTCAGCACGGTCGTGATTAATTTCGTCCTTGATTCCACTGTTGAAGGGACATGGAGATATGCCGTTGCAGAAGTATACTGATCGGAGCCCTAAAAGATTCATCCTGAGGCGAAATTTAGGATTTATTAGTGCTTGAGCGGATTTTGACTATAGCGGGCTCTGTTCTTCTTAACTTTTATTATTAGTAAAACAGTAAAGGGGCTGAAACTTAAAGGAGGTTCCTGCGTAATTATAATGAATTTCAAGGAAATCATTTGTTATCAATATTTTAATCAGAAAAAATTATGAAAAAAGAAAAGGAAAATCCAAATGCCCCTATTTTCGGTACCTCCGTAGAAGCCCGGGTAGCTCCTAAATTTGAAATGCCCGATCAGCCCATGCCGGGAGAGGTGGCTTATCAATTGGTTCACGACGAGGCGATGATGGACGGAAACGCCCGTTTAAACCTGGCCACTTTCGTGACCACCTGGATGGACGATTATGCCCGCCGGGTGATGACCGAGAATATGGATAAAAATATGATCGATAAGACCGAATATCCCCAAACGGCAGAAATCGAAAGGCGCTGTGTCAATATCATCGCCAAATTGTGGAACTCTCCGG
>CAJKZL010000519.1 GCA_905204385.1 uncultured Odoribacter sp.
ACAAAAAACAGCCGAACGGAAATTTATACCTTGGCCGGCTGAATTTGAATACCGAAATTTTCTTTCCGGAAAGGATTCCTACTTCATCGCTCAATGATTTTGGCGTGCTTGGATGATGGCCAGAAAATCGTCGGCTTTCAGGGAAGCTCCGCCGATCAATCCACCGTCGACATCGGGTTGTGAGAAAAGCTCATCTGCATTTTTTGCATTGCAGCTACCTCCATACAGGATCGATGTCCGGTCGGCAACTTCCCCGTTATATTTTTCTGCTATCGTTTTACGGATAAAAGCGTGCATTTCTTCGGCCTGTGCAGAAGTGGCGGTTTTTCCTGTCCCGATAGCCCATACGGGTTCGTAGGCAATGACGATATGAGCAAACTGTTCGGCGGATAAGTTGAACAGTCCGTTCACCAATTGAGATTTGACGACTTCAAAATGTTTACCGGCTTCACTTTCGGCCAATACTTCACCCACACAGAAAATGATTTCCAGATTATTTTCCAGGGCCCGTTCTACTTTTTTGACAAGGATTTCATCCGTCTCTCCATAATAGCTTCTTCTTTCGGAATGGCCCAGGATTACATAGGTGCTTCCGGTCGATGCTACCATTGCAGCGGATACCTCTCCCGTGTAGGCTCCGGAGGCTTCGGTTGCACAGTTTTGTGCGGAGACGGCTACAACTGCCGGGTCTACGATTTTATTCACATCGGCCAAATGAATGAAAGGAGTCCCGATGACCACTGTTACATCCTTTGCATGGGCAGCTTTTACTTTTTCATTTACTTCTTTTGCCAGTTCTATGCCTTCCTGGAGTGTTTTATTCATCTTCCAGTTACCGGCAACCATTTTTTTTCTCATAATTTATCGTTTTTAAGTGCGTTTTCTCATTCGCTATTTTTTGTATTTTTTTACCGTATAAAGCAACAATACTCCCAGATAACCTAAAATTAAGGTCCATACGAGATATTTATCGGCAAGACCTTGTTGTTGAGTCAAACAATAAGAGGTCAATTCCTTGTCTTTTAAGTCTTCTGTTTCCGGTAGGTCCCGGTGGCTCCATTTATTCAGAAT
The DNA here is from genome assembly GCA_905204385.1 of uncultured Odoribacter sp. Next base: position 1,072 of record CAJKZL010000519.1, read on the forward strand.
GGTTCCTTCTTTGAGTAAAACCAGTCCGGGGTTGGAACGGATCATCGTCTTGAGTTGTATTTCGTCGGTTGCACAAAAGTCATAAGGTACCCGATGGGTTTCGGCGTATTTCCGGATATCTTCGTTTAAAGAGGCGGTAAGGCCGTAAAAACGATATCCTTTTTCCTGAGCATAGGCTGCTAGCCGATTCAGCTTTTCTTGATGTTCCGGATCGGCTTTGCCGATATTATAATAAACAGCCAAAAACGTGTAACCCTTATCTTCCAGGATTTCCTGGGTGATGTCTCCGGCTGAAGGATGTTCGATGACGAAATCATGTATGGGAGCTTTGTATCCCTCCCGGATTAATTTTTCCGAGGAACTGGCATATTCCCAGTTTACAGTGTCTTGCCAGGGATAGTTCTGTTCGGTAAAATCTTTTATTTCTCCTGTGTTTTTGTTCCGGTATTTTAAAGTAATCTCATATTCATCGCGAGGGGCTCCTTCGGGAATAGTCATTCCCTCGCCGATGTTTCTGCCGATGGCATAGGGACGGAAATCAAGAAGGGGTAAATGCCGGTAGCAATAAAATTCGATACACAATATAAAAATAAGTGTGCCGCCTGCAATGAGAGTCTGTTCCAGGAAATTAAACCAGGATTTAAATTTCTGCCTATTATAAAAGATAACTAGTGTCAGAAGAAGCAGGATTATATTTTTCCAGAAAGTTTCCCAGTTGCTTAATACGAGGGCATCGCCGAAGCAGCCACAATCGGTGACAGGATTTTTTATAGCCAGGATTAACGTCAACGGAGTGAATGCCGCCAGGAATAAAAGGGCACCCCAGGCTGCCCACCGGGTTTTTATGTTCAGGAAAAGACAGACTCCGATGATGAATTCGGCTGAAGAAAGGAGAAAGGAAAAAAACAAAGCTGTTCCCGTCATCCAGCTCATATGAAAAGCATGGAAATAATCTATGAATTTGTAGGTGGAACCCAGTGGGTCGACTCCTTTGACAAAGCCCGAATAGATAAATACTAATCCGACTAAAATCCGGCAAATATTCCTTAACAGTTTCATCGTATTCTGCATTTTAGCTTAGCACACCTTTCTTCCCCCCTCGGTTAGTTATTCTTTGTATTTTCTTCAACCGTGAGACGGATTAAAGCAAAAACGGCATAGTTGATCATATCGTAATAGTTGGCATCTATGCCTTCAGAAATCAGGGTACTTCCCTGGTGGTCTTCTATTTGTTTGGTTCTTTTGATTTTCATCAAGATCAAATCGGTGTACGAACTGATTCGCATGCTGCGCCAGGCTTCTCCGTAATCGTGGTTTTTATTCAGCATCAGGTTTTTGGCTTTCCGGAAATAAGCTTCATATAACCGGGCAACATTCTCCTGTTCCGAAGGATTGTCTTCACCCGGTCCCCATTCCAATTGTATCAATCCCATGATGGAATAATTGACGATGCCGATAAATTCAGGGACAATTCCTTCGTCGACTTTGCATATTCCTTTTTCTTCGATGCTCCGGATGCGGTTTGCTTTGATAAAAATCTGATCCGTTACGGAGGTAGAACGCAATATTCTCCAGGCAGCCCCGTAGTCATGCATTTTTTTCAGGAAAATATCTTTGCATGTCTCTATTACGATATCATACTCTTGCGCTGTGTCGGGCATAGGTTTGAAATATAAAAACAAATTGTAATTTTGATGGTGTAAATTTAGCAAAAAAAGTTGATAGACGATAGCTTCGTCCGGAGTTTATAACCGAAAGATTTCGTCGGCCGGTTAATGAAAGGAAAAGAAACAGGAGGACGGAGTCGATTGTAGGACAAGTTTTGACAACTGTAAAAATAATTAATTCTAAACCAAAGAAAACAATAAAATTAGACGGACTGGAACTGGATTTTTCTCTTCCGGTGGT
>CAJKZL010000520.1 GCA_905204385.1 uncultured Odoribacter sp.
GATACTGATTGCCTGGTATGTTTTAAAGACGACCTCCGATCCGGCTCTATGGAACCGGCTTTTCCTGTTTCTCACCCTCTTTGCAACCGCCACTTTCCTCGCCCGCTTCTGGTTTGTAGAAAGTCCGGAATGGCTGGCCCTTCACGGAAAAGTGAACGAAGCAGAAAAAAATATACGCCATTTCCTGGGAAATGACGTATATATCGGTGAGTTGGCGAATAAAAAAGAGACAAAACCACAACCCCAGGCCTCTGCGAGGGACATATTTGCCCGGGGAAACATCAAAAAAATAGTTCTGAGCGGAATCCCCTGGGGATGCGAAGGCATGGGAGTATACGGAATCGGAATTTTCACCCCTATCTTATTGATGGCCCTGGGTCTTATCCAACAAGGAGATAATCCGTTTGAAAAAACGGTTGAATCCTTCCGTTTCACCTTTTATATCGATTTATTCGTCATGCTCGGATTCATCATAGGGCTGACCCTGGTCCGCAAACTGAACATCATCCGCACCCAATACATCGGTTTTTTTGTTTGTGCCGCCGGTCTTTTTATCACACTTTTAGGCTACCTATACCACGATTCTTTAGGACTCACGCTAGGCGGTATTCTATTATTCGAATTAGCGTTGAATGCCGGACCGCATTTATCGACCTTCGAATTGCCCAGCAGGATTTATAGCCTGCAGGAAAGAGCCAGCGGAGAAGGCATAGCTTCGGCTCTAGGTAAACTGGGAGCCATCATCGCCACATTTATCATCCCTCCCCTGCTGAAAGCCGGCGGAGGACGGCTGGTACTGATTGTGGCCATCGCGATCCTCGTCCTGGGAGGCATAATCACTCTATCGATCGGTCCGAAAGTAATGCAACCGAAAAAACACTAAATGTCCAACTTAAAAATAATACTATGTTTAAAGCTATGTTAATCGCCGGAGCAGGAGGTTTTATAGGAACCTGTCTCCGTTTTCTGGTGGGCAAATTAGCCCACTATATGACAGCTTCCCCTTTTCCGTGGGGAACCTTTGCCGTCAACATCATCGGCAGTTTTGTGATCGGCATTTTCTTCGGCATGGCCGAAAAAGCCCATCTGATCTCGGCCAATATGAATGTTTTTCTGATCACCGGATTCTGCGGAGGCTTTACTACATTCTCCTCTTTCGCCGACGACATGTTTCTGCTCATGCAAAACAAACACTGGGGATATTTCTCAGCCTATCTGATCCTGAGTATTGTGTTGGGCATCGTACTGGTATGGCTGGGTCGTAGCCTGGTCAAACCCGCCATGTGATACAGAGGGACGGGGCTTTTGTTTCAAAAATAGCACTCTCTTCGCCCGGCACGTCCGGCAGAGAGTGCTTTTTAAATTAACGACATAAGCCTTCCTTACCTTTATTGCTGCGTTCCATATTTCATCATCTGCAATTAAATTAGATTTTAGTGGGCGTATCTTATTAATAAACAAAGATTTATATTTTACAATAAACAAAAACTCGATCATGTAGGGCCACATTCACTGTTATACTTAAAAATCAGGGCATCGCTGTAGCATTTCCTGTATCATTGGCTCGTAAGCTTCCGCATCGGTTAAAGTAATCAGATAATAAACGTTCGGAATGCCTTGTCCCACGATTTCCTTTATTGTGTCCCCCGACATCGGAATGCGGCCGCAGGGATAGCGCAACATAAATACTTTATTCGGGGCTCTTACACTATGCAGTAAGGGGTCTTACATTATGCGGTGAGGAGGACTCACACTATGCAGTGAGGAGGACTTACACTATGCAATGATGAGGACTCACACCAGGCAGTAATAATGTCTTGTTGCAGAAAGACGGGGTTCTACACCATTTTTGAAACAAAAGCCCCGTCCCTCTGTATCATAACTCGGGACAACGTTGCAGGATTTGTTGCATAATGACACCGCAGGCTTCCGCATCCGCCAGAGCATGATGATGGTTTTTCAGATCGAAGCCGCAATAGGCCGACACGGTATGCAACTGATAGTTTTCCAAGCCTTTAAACCATTTCCGGGCCAACCGGTAAGTGCAATAAAACCGGTAATCGGGATAGGTCATTTCATAAAGAGCATGGACAGCCTTCAGGCAACCCTCGTCGAACATACTATTGTGGGCAACCAGAGGAAGTCCTTTAATCATCGGCACAACCTCCCGCCACACGGTTGGAAAAGCCGGAGCATCTTCGGTATCCTCCCGGCATAATCCATGAATCTGAGTATTTCTACGAGAATAATAGTTGGGAGCCGGATGAATCAAACTATAAAAGCGGTCCTCCACTTCTCCCCCATTAACGACCACTATCCCCACCGAACAAACACTGGTCCGTTGCCAATTGGCAGTTTCAAAGTCTATTGCTGCAAATCTGTCCATCATGGTTAAAAATTATAGCATGCTTTTTTTCAATTAAAAACCGGGTAAGTTGAAAACCACTGTAGGGATAAGCAGCAAAAAACCCAGCACGATAAATAGCAAAAGGATTTTCGTAAACCAACGTACCCACACCTCATAAGGTATGCGGGCAATTCCCAGGGCACCGATCAAAACGGCAGAAGTCGGGGTGATCATATTGGTAAAACCGTCCCCGAACTGAAAAGCCATCACGGTAGCCTGACGCGAAATACCGATGACATCCGAAAAAGGAGCCATAATGGGCATCGTCAGAGCTGCTTTGGCCGAACCCGAAGGTATAATGATATTAATCAAGGTTTGGATGACATACATAGCGCCCACTGAAGCCACTTTGCCCGCTTCGTTCATCAGGGAAGCCAGAGCGTGCAGAATGGGATCGATAATCCTGCCGTCCTGCAGGATTTGAATAATCCCTCCCGCCAAACCGACTACGATGGCAGCACTCAAAAGATCTTTCGCACCTTCCAGAAACAACCGAATAATCCCATCGGCATTTTTCCCCGCAGCATAACCGGACAATATCCCCATAGCCAGAAAAATAGCCGAAAT
>CAJKZL010000521.1 GCA_905204385.1 uncultured Odoribacter sp.
TGCGATCAGGGGTTTGTTTTTCATTACGGCCTCGTAAACCGCCAGGGCTGTTCCCACATTCTGTACAACGGCTCCTACGGCGATCGGAAGTGCTCCGGAAGGAACCGCCCGGTTGACCGTAGCCTGAATCAGTTGTTTTTCACCTCCTTGCGGATATTTCACTTTTAACGGACATATTTCTACGCCAAGTACTTTTCCGGCTATATCCTGCAAATGAGCTATCGCATCTTTTTTATTGTTCTCGATGCCGATAATAGCCCGTTTAACATCGATCGCTTTCATCAGAATTTGTACACCGATAATAATTTCTTCGGCTTTCTCGAGCATGATCCGATGATCGGCGGTCAGGTAAGGTTCACATTCCACTCCGTTGATAATCAATACTTCGGCTTTATTGCCGGGAGGAGGGGTCAGTTTTACCTGAGTAGGAAATGTCGCTCCGCCCATACCGACGATACCGGCAGCAGCGATTGCTTTGACTATTTCTTCTTTCGATAAAGTATTATTATGTGCCGGCTTTTCCGACCGGTCGATTTCGGGTATCCATTCGTCGCCTTCCACTTGAATGGTGATGGCAGGTTTCGATAATCCGGCGGCATCGATGATGTTATCGATTGCCGATACTGTGCCGGAAACCGAACTATGTATGTTAGCTGAAACAAAACCTGAAGCTTGTGCTATCAACTGTCCGGTTTTTACTTTATCACCTTTCTGAACGATAGGGGTTGCCGGAGCTCCGATGTGCTGACCGAGCGGAATAATCACCTTTTCGGGAATAGGTAAGACCTGTATTTTCCCAGCTGCCGATAATTTATTTTCAGGTGGATGGACACCACCGATTTTGAATGTCTTTAACACAGCGTATAAGTTTTAGATTTTTAATTTTTACTATCTGTTTCTGGTGTTTTCTGTGCTTCTATAGACTCGACCTGAGGAGAAGCACTGACCGGTGCTTTACCTACCGGATCGGTTGCCGTTTGTCCGGAGGTTGCACAACTGTTAGTCGGTTTGATCGTGGTTTGCTGGTTTTTTTCAGCTTCGGTTTCTGTCTTCCGGGGAGGAAAGTTCACTTCGTGGATCGCTCCGGTAGGACATACGCCGACACACTTCCGGCATAGACGGCATTTACTGTAATCGATATAAGCCAGATTGTTTTCCACCGTAATTGCATCGAACGGACATTCCTTGGCACATTTCCCGCAACCGATACAAGCTGCTTTACAAGCTTTCCGGGCTACTCCGCCTTTGTCTTTATTGACGCAGGAAACAAATACCCGCCGGTCTTTCGGTCCTTTGTTGCGCAATTCGATGATGTTCCGGGGACAGGCTTTCACGCAGGCGCCACAGGCTACACATTTGTCATCGTCGACTACAGGCAATAATGTCGTAGAATCCATGTGTATCGCATCGAACGGGCAGGCTGCAACACAGTCGCCACATCCCAGACAGCCGAATCCGCAGGCTGTATCGCCGACATATAAGGAATGTTCGATGGCACAAGAACGGGCTCCGTCGTATTGGCTGGTGCGGGGACGGTTTTCACAAGTTCCGTTACATCTGACTACAGCGATTTTAGGCGCCTGGGCTTTTACTTCCCGGCCTAAGGCTGCTGCAACTTTATTCATGGTTTCTGCTCCTCCTACCGGACACAGGATACCTTCCATCGTTTCCGATTTTACGGCAGCTTCTGCTAATCCCCGGCAGCCCGGATAGCCACATCCGCCACAATTGGCCCCCGGAAGTAAGCCTTCGACAATGTCGATACGCGGATCTTCTTCCACCTTGAATTTTTGCGCTACGAAATAGAGTATCACCGCAGATACAACTCCAATAGCACATAACGAAATAATAGTAATAACTAGTGTACTCATGTTTTATATTTAATAGTTGGCTATTTTTTCAACGGTAAAATTAATTTTCCGGGCAATTTTATTCCGGCAGAAATACAGGATAATAAAGTATCCGGCCAGTAGGATGAGGCTGCTGATCGCTGCGTATAGTTCACTACTTCCGGATTTCTCTAAAAAAAAGATGGTGGCGATAATCAATATGGACGGCATAATATAAGCCAGTAATACCGAGTAGAAGGCGTTATTTACCGATGCGTATACGATTACTTTGTCTCCCGGACGAAGCTCTTCCCTGGGACGTTGAGCCGTGATAACTTTTTCTTTCATATCGGCTATTCCGCAGGCACTTTTAGCATGACAACCCGAACAAGCAGAGTGACTGATAATACTCACATCCAACGTTTGTGTAGAGATGCTTTTTACAATACCTTCATGTTGTACTCTGCTGCTTTTACCCATATTCCCTTTTTAAAAACAAATGCAAAGGTAATATTAAAAGATGAAAAGTAAAAGGTTAAAAGTTAAAATATAAAAGCTGCCGGAAGGCAGCTTTTAGTTATTTCTTGCGCATGAAAATCTGAATCGGGACACCGGTAAATTTCCAGTTTTCCCGGATTTGATTTTCCAGATACCGCTTGTAGGGATCTTTTACATATTGCGGCAGATTGCAATAGAAAGCAAAAGAAGGAGCATGGGTCGGCAACTGGGTGATGTATTTGATTTTGAGATTGAACAGGCCCGTATAGAGCGTTCCGGAGGCCTCGACGTAGCCTTTGAATACCGTGTTTTGTTCAGAGGTGGTCATTTCGGCAGCCAACGTACCGTCGGCACGGTCGACGTGCATGGTCCCTTTTACACCCATACCGATTATGTTCAGATTGGCCGTTCCCCATCCGTAGCCGGCGCCGGGCGTCGGGTCGATGGTGTAGGTGCCGCCGGTGATGTTCTTGAACTCACCCCAAAGTTCGAATTCGCTGTTGGCGATCTGAACCTCCACGGGTTTGTCGATGTAGACCGTCCATGTCTTCGTCACCTCTTCGTCCTGCGACGTGACGGTCAGCGGAACCTCGTGGTTATAGCTGTTGATCGTCAGGATGCCGTTCTCCAGTCCGGTCACGGAGG
>CAJKZL010000522.1 GCA_905204385.1 uncultured Odoribacter sp.
AGGGAAAAAATTGAATCGTTCTCCTTTGGGAAAATTAGGGGTTCCATTATAACCGAAATTGCCTTCGACAAAATAGATATCATTGTATGAATAAGTGAATCTTCCGGCAATTCCCTGATTGCGTTGAGGAATAGAAGAGATGGCATCCTGCTGGGAGGAAGAGGAATTTTGCTGGGTTTGGTTGTAAAGCATCAAAGCCCCCACCCGGTGTTTACCGAACACCCGTCCGTAGTCGATTTTTGCTTCGAGATACACCTGACGTTCGTTGGAAGGGGTGTTGCTGAATCCCACCGTACTGCTCTCCACCTTGCGTTCCGTCATCAGGTTGCCTTTGCTGTCCCGTCCTGTCGCCAAATACAATTCCGGCATTTTTGTCCGCGCACTGGTCTGGAAGGTGGTATTGTCGAACGAAACGGATGCCGACAAGGATAATCCTTTAGTGATGGCCGCCAAATCCTGCTTTACGCTCAATACGGAATTTACCCGGTTCGAATAGTCGGTGACAAAACCGGTTTCATTCAAAAGAACCAAAGGGGAGGCCTGATAAGCTTCCTTGCCGTAGGCAGGTAATTGTCCATTCGAATAGCGAACCGGAACGGTCAAGGGATTGAGGTTAGCCGAGGCCTGCCAGATGGCCGAAGTAGTACCGATACCGGGACGGTTCATATTAACGATATCCGTAGAGATATTCAGATTGACCTCGGTAGTTTTTGTCGCATTGACATCTACATTCGCCCGGAAGGTGTATTGTTTACGCAATACGTTGGTATTGTAATTGTTCAGGCCGGATTGCTTGTAGGCTGCGTCGTTCGTCCGGAAGTTTCCGCTGATGTAATACCGGGCGATTTCCCCGCCACCGGAAATGGAGACATTAGCGGAAAGGCCCCAGGTGGCTTTTTTCAGCAATTCATCCTGCCAGCTTACATCCGGATACAAATCCGGGTCGAGATGATGTTTTATGACATTCATCATGGCCGGGTCATATTTGGGATTTTCCCCGCGCACGAGACAAGCTTCGTTTGCCAATCGGGCATAATCGTAGGCTCGCAGATAATCCGGCAATTTGGGCAGATATTCCACCATCGTTTTCACATTGGCATTGACGGTCATCCGTCCGGCCCGCCCGTGTTTCGTCGTCACGATAACCACGCCGCTGGCTCCTCTGGCTCCGTATATTGCTGTCGCCGTTGCATCTTTCAAGATAGAAAAACTTTCGATATCCTCGGGCGAGAGGTTATTGAAGGTTGCCTGGTCGCGCTCGATGCCGTCGATCAGGAAAAGGGCCTGCGCTTTCGCCCCGAAAGTACTGATTCCCCTGATCCAGAACTCCGATACATCTTCTCCCGGTTCTCCGCTGCGCTGTACTCCGATAATACCGGCCATACGTCCGGACAGGGCATTGGAAAGAGAGGTGACGGACGACGACTTCAACAATTCGGGATCTATGGTCGTGATGGCTCCCAGAACGCTCACCTTGCGCTGGGTTCCATACCCGACGACTTCCACTTCTTCCATTACTTCCGTATCTTCTTCCAGCACAATATTCAAATTTTCGATTTTTTTAGCGATCAATACTTCCCTGGGTTTGTAACCTATAAATGAAAAGATGACGACATCGGAAACTTTCACTTTTATCTTATAAGCACCTTCTGTATCGGTGGCTACTCCTATTCCCGGACTATTTTTGATGTAAACACTGACTCCGGGCATTGTTTGTTTGTTCTTGTTTGTCACCACACCTTTCACCACGAACTCTTCTTGGGCCCATACATTGAAAGGCAATAAAAGGAGTAACAGATAGCCTGATAATATAGTAATCCTCTTCATGGATAATTTTCTTAAATTCATATTTCAATAAAGATTATTGGATAGCGACGCAACGGAGACGCTTAACCGCTTCTATGCCGAAACTAGGATAGGCTGTCCGAAATTCCACAACGTACACAATGCCTTCCCGCGTTACGGCCACGCTCACCGGCGAGGTGAATCTCGATTGAGCCGCTTCTCCGTCGGCATATCCCGGGTCGCCCTTGGGATCTCCGGCAATGGTGGTTACCACACCTTTATCTAAATCGATCTTCCTGATATTGTGGTCAAAGTTGCAGGTAACATAAAGATTGTTATCATTGTCGAAGTCCAGGCCCCAAGGGCTGCCCAAAGTGGCTTCCGACAAAATACCGTCCTGTCCGCGGTCTTCTCCGGCTTTTCCGGTTACAGTTTCCCATTCGTTTTCCTGCAGATCCTCTTTCCGCGAATCGAATTTGATAATCTGATTAGAAGATAAACTCATATAGATGAATTTATCCTGAGGATTGTAGGCCATAAAAGTTCCGGTGGTGATATTCAGTTTCCCCACTTTCGTGATTTTTCTGCTTTCGCAGTTTATTTTGAATACCAGGGCCCCTCCTGTCGAGGCGATGCCATATATAAAAATATTGCCCTCATCATCGGCAGTAAGGGTGACGTTATAATACATATCCTTCATCACTTCTCCCGAGTCAAAAATCATATCCCGGTTCCAATTGTTCTTTTTATCGAGGAGAATGACGGCAGCAGTGCGTGGAGAGTAGGGCAACACACAATAATAATCGAAGTCCCTGCTAAAACAGCCGTCCACCAGGGAGATCCCGTCCATCGACATGATGTCCACCAGTTTATTTTCCTGGATGGAATACAATTCCACTTTCCCGGATTCGAGAATGACCAGATTTTCCTGGTCGTCGATTCCGGCAGTCAGCATACGGCCGAATTTATCCGTATAATCCGCAGCAAGGGTGGTGACTTTCGAAGAGACGACGTAATCGAATTTAATATTTTCCAGTATCCCTTCGTTTTTCCCGTCGATAATCACTTTAATTTCCGTTTCCCCACCTTCGCATTTGGGCACCAAAGCATAGATAAACTCATTCACCACGTTGACCACTACCCCCGGTTTGTCGTTAAACAATACCTGTACCTTTGTTTTG
>CAJKZL010000523.1 GCA_905204385.1 uncultured Odoribacter sp.
CAAAATCCGGAGTCGGCTGACTGTGCCATTCCGGAATAAGCAAACCATTCTAACGGCCATTCAAATCTCCCACCAAAACCACATTTTCTCCCTGCTCCAAATAAACCCCGGTAATATTTTCATAGCGGCTGTACCCGTTGTACAACTTCAATTTTTACTCTAATACTTTGCCGGAAGGAACAGGCTTAAAAGAATTTACAAGATAATGCGGCTGATAACTTCCATCAGACAATCCCATAGCCAACTGTTTCATAAGCGGACTGTTGAACCCCTTCAACTGCCTCATCTTAAACCCAGGCACCAATTCAGATGCCGTCCAATCTGTAAAATAAATTAAATCCTTCACAATCGCCTGAGTAGAATACGACCGGGATTGGGCCCCCAAGCCCATACCGACAGCACATAAAGCAATCAGTAAGCAAATTCGCAATGTTTTCATAACCAGTTTATTAAATTATACATCATTTTATAAATACATCAGCATACTATTTTCCGGAAAATCTGAACCAGTTAAAATCAGCAATCCCTCCCACACCCTGATCCGACACACTGAAATTAAACAAGGCAAAACGGTTGGCTGTCCACGGCAACCCCAGTCCCATCTGCAGCTCAGAAGGACAAACCTCAAACTGCTTCCCATCCGGACTGTAATAAAAAAGAGCACGGAAACCGTCATCACTCACCCTTGCGCGTATCCACAGCTTATTTCCCTTGAAATCATCCGCCAAAACATAATCCGTCTCATCGTTCCGGAAAATAATTTGCCTTCTTCCTTCCTTCTGCTGCACCGACACGTATGCATACGGAAATTCAAACACTCCGAATCCCGCAACACAACCATCCTTCAATCCGGTAACATCCATCTCCACAGTCCCTTCGCAGGAAGGTCCCTGCACCCGCTGAGTAAGGGTATTACGGGCATTCCTCAACTCCGGAGCCTTCGATGCCTTCAGGCGCATATAACCTTTTCGTTCGGTGAGAGACCAGCGTTCCGGATCAGGATTATGATTCCACTGCCACTGCAACCCCAAACGCGAAGAATTAAATTCGTCCGTAGTCGCCACCGCACACACCCTGGCTTTACGTCCTGTTTCCGGCTTCGGGTACGTAATCAAATCCTTTCCTCCGCGCCCAAGCATAGGCCAGCCATCTACCCACTCCACAGGCACCAGACAAGGCACCCGCCCGATAGGCCCCCGGTCCTGCATAATGATAAACCACCAATCCCCGTTCTTTAATTGCACCATCCCTCCCTGATGCAAACCGTTTTTCGGATACGAACTACAATCATTCATGATCAGTTTATGCTCGTACGGACCATAAATACTGTCGGAACGCAGGCATATCTGCCATCCTTCCGTACCTCCGGCCGGACAGGTAATATAATACTTTCCGTTGATTTTATAAGCATGTGCACCCTCCATACCAAAACCGCCTCCCAGTTCATGCGCATTTTTAAATCCTCCGGACCATATTCTGACATTCCCGCCCTTCACTGAGCGGACATCGGACTGCAATTCCGTCACATACAAAGTACCCTGTCCATGCACCACATACACTTTCCCGTCATCATCAAACAACAACCCCGGATCGTACATATATTCCGGGAAAATCACACGTTCCCAGGGACCTTCTGCACGATCGGCAATACATATCGAAAAATTCCCTTTTTCGCGTCCCCAACCATACGGAGTACAGAATCCCACACAAAATTTGCCCCTATGATAGCGGATTGTCGATGCCCACGAACCATTAAGATACAACTCGCCTCCCTCCATATCATAACGCGGATCCTCATCATAACCGTCCACAGCATACCCTGCCATTTTCCAATTTACCAAATCCTTCGAAGTCACAATCGGACAACCCGGAACATAATGCATACTCGTCGACACCATATAAAAATCGTTCCCGACACGGATAACGTCCGGATCAGGCCAGTCCCCCCACATCAGCGGATTGGTAAACGTCCCGATCCCGTTATCAGCCACCCACCCCTGCCTTCAGGCGGCACGGGGGAGCAATACCCACCCGCCAAACCATAAAACAATCAATAATTTCATCTCTGCAATATAAATTAAATACACCTTTACGGCACTGTAAATTTACTGCTTTATCTCAGCATCCTCATAATAGGGCAGCACTTCCACCCCTTCCAGTACGGCACCACATTGCTCGGATTGCCGCAACCCCAATACCAGGGTATTTTTACCTCCGAAATTCAGCCAGCACTCAGGCAAATAAAATTCACGCTGAGGCCCCACCTCCCAGCGACGTCCGATATTGTGGCCATTCAACCAGACATAGCCATCGCCCGAAGCATCGATAATTGCCCGCCACGGAACCCACACCCCGGGCATCTGCGAAGGCAGATCAAAAGTCACCCGATACCAGGTCAGAAGACCGTCGCGCTCTCCTTTCGGCTGTATATGATTCCCTTTACGTTTCAAGGGCTTAGAAGTGTCAAGAGTAATCTTTTGCCATCCCCCATCGTCTGAATCCGGAAGGCAATACCCTCTCTCTACCCCGCCTAGGTCCAAAGCCACCTCCCAACTCAAAGGCTTCATCATTTTCAGATCGCGCAACAAACGTACCGGTCGAATAAAAAAAGGCTGTCTCACGACAGCCCTTTCCCTCAGGATATTTTGTTTTGTTTACTTCGCAAATTCTTTTGCTTTAGCAACTACAGCTTTGAATGCTTCCGGATGGTTCATAGCCAGGTCGGCGAGAACTTTACGGTTCATATCCACTTCGGCTTTGTGAATCAATCCCATAAATTTAGAATAGGACAATCCTTCCAGCCGTACAGCTGCGTTAATTCTCTGAATCCACAACGCTCTGAATTCTGATTTCTTTTTCCGTCTGTCACGGAACGCATACGTCAAACCTTTTTCGTATGTGTTTTTAGCTACCGTCCAAACATTTTTTCTGGCACCAAAGTTACCTTTGGTCTGTTTTAAAACCT
>CAJKZL010000524.1 GCA_905204385.1 uncultured Odoribacter sp.
TTTGCCCGCGCCGATTTCTCCCTTCTTTATTCTTTTTGCTTCGGTATCGTTGTTCTGTCGTCGAGTTGCGGTCATTTCCCCCATTACATTCGACTGTCCTATGATAACAGGGGGTAGTTCGGGGGTGGAAAGAGTGTCTATTTGTTGTTTCAACTGAAGCACTTCACAGCGGGAGCGCCGTAATTGTACGGCCGAAGAGAGGGTTGCCAGCAGCTTTTCTTTTTCCCAGGGTTTGGAAATGAAATCGGTGGCCCCGGCACGGATGGCTTTTACGGCTTTTTCGGTGTCGGCATAAGCGGTGATGAAGACTACCACGGCTTGCGGATCTTTTTGTAAAATTTTATCCAGCCATTCCAGTCCCTCCTGTCCGCTACTGGCATCCCTGCTAAAGTTCATATCCAGCAGTATGACGTCGGGGGAGAAAGAGTCCATAAAATGCTCTATTCTGGACGGGGAAGTGGTGACTTTCACTTTTTCCACATAAGGTTCAAGCAATAAATGAAGGGCAAAAAGTACGTCTTCATTATCATCGACTATCAGAATTTTTCCTTTCATAAGATCACAGACAATTTTGTATTCAAATGTAAGAATTAAAATTGAAAGTTGGATGTGCGGAATCGCACTCTTATTTGTGCGGAACTGCACGGTTTTGTGAGGTGTTTCTCGTTGTAATTAGTTGAATAAGAATAAAATAACTTGGTGGCATATTATTTGTGGCTTATTAGGGAAAAGATAAAGATGAAGAGCTGTAGTTTTGTTTTTTGGGTGTTGGCTTTCTTCTTCCGTAGTCATGGATTGGCGGCGGATACTACCGTGCTGCCGGTTGCATTGACTTTGGAACAGGTGGTTTCCATGGCCCGCGACAATTCTCCCGATGCAGTAGCCGCTTGGCACGCCTTCCGTTCGGCCTATTGGAACTATCGCTCGTATCGTGCTGATAATCTGCCTTCGTTTTCGTTGTCTTCCGATCCGGAACTTACGCGTATGATCGATAAAGTGGCGTTGGAAGACGGAACGGTAAAGTTTGTAAGGCAGAATATGTTGAGTGTAGACGGGGCGTTGACTTTGCGGCAAAACATTCCGCTGACGGGAGGAAGTTTTTTTGTTCAGAGTACTTTGCAAAGCATGAAGTTGTACGATTCGAAGCGTGTTTCTTTTCGTTCTTCTCCGGTGATTGTAGGTTACCGTCAGTCGTTATTCGGTTATAATCAACTGAAATGGAACAGAAAAACCGAGCCTTTGCGCTACCGTGAAGCGCAAAAAGCGTTGGTGGAGACGCTGGAATTGGTGGCGGCAGACGCTTCCCGTAAATTTTTTGCCCTGGCCAGGGCTCAACGGAATTATCAGATGGCCTGTTATAACTATGCTAATGCCGACACGCTTTTCCAGTTTGCCAAAGGAAGATATAATATAGGAACGATTACGGAAAATGAGTTACTGCAATTGGAAGTAAATTGTTTGACGGAGTCGGCCAACCGCATGGATGCTGTCATCGAGATGGATGAATGCCGTCAGGCTTTGGGGTCGTTGTTGGGATGGGACAAGGATATAAGCCTTGAAGTGAGGCCGGATGATCGGGTCCCTCGTTTCCGGGTGGAGCCTGAACTGGCTTTCCAAAAATTCTGCGAAAATAGTCCGGAAGTGGACGCCTTGCAACTGAAACTGCTTGAGAGCCGCGGTGCTGTGGCTCAGGCCAGGGGCAATGCGGGTTTAAAGGCAGAATTGTATTTGCAATGTGGTCTTTCGCAAGCCGGAAGTTCCCTGGCCGAAGCCTACGAACATCCGATGAACCAGCAACAGGTGAGTATCGGATTTGCATTGCCTGTCCTGGATTGGGGGAGGGAAAGGGGAAAAATAAAGGTGGCCCGTTCCCGGCACGATTTGGTGGAGGTTCAGGTGAAGCAGCAACAGAATGATCAGGAAAGGAATGTCCGTAAGTTGGTGATGCAATTCAATCTGCAGGCCGAGCGGGTCAACATTGCCCGCAAGACCGTCGAAACGGCCAACCGACGGTATGACGTTGCCCGCAAAATGTATTTGCTGGGAAAATCTTCGGTGTTGGACTTGAATGTGGCGACAACGGAAAAAGACAATGCTAACCGGAATTTCCTGTCGGCATTAAGCACCTATTGGAATTTGTATTATGTATTGAGAAGCATGACGTTGTATGATTTCGAGGAGAAACGGGAGATCAGGGAAGATGTCGAGCCTATTTTTAAAGTGAATGTCGATGGATAAGATTATAGAGAAAAAGCCGTTTGTGGTGCGCTATCGGTATTATCTGATGGCGGGAGGATTATTTTTAACTTTTTTGATTTATGTGTTTGTTGTTTCTTTGGGGGGAAGAAAATTGCGTGTGGAGCGGTAAAAAGTGAAAATAGGGCAAGCGACGACAGAGAAGTTTTTGGAATATGCCGAGGCAGAAGGAATTGTTCAGCCCATATTAACGCTGGAGGTAAACGCCCGGGAGTCCGGAAGCGTAGGGCGGATTGTGGCTGAGGAAGGGATGATGCTGCAAAAGGGAGATACGATTTTGTTGTTGGTGAATCCTGAGTTGGAGAGGAATATCGAAGATCAGCGGGACGATTTGCATAAACAAAGGATGAGTTTCAGAGAAAAAGAGATCGAGATGGAGCAAAAAAGTCTGAATCTGAAGCAGCAAATGCTGCAAGCCCATTATGAATTGAAAAGGTTGGAGAAAAGTTTTCGTCTGGATGAAGAGGAATTCCGGATGGGAGTAAAGAGCAAAGCCCAGTTGGAGGTTTCCCGGGACGAGTATGAATATAAGAAGGCCAATACGGCTTTACAGTTGGAAGGATTGCGTTATGATTCTACGGTAACGGTCATTCGGCGGGAATTGATGGAAAGTGACTTACTACGTGAAAGGAAAAAATTCAGCCGGGCATGCGAACGATTTAGTGACCTGGTGGTAAGGGCTCCGGTGGGGGGCC
>CAJKZL010000525.1 GCA_905204385.1 uncultured Odoribacter sp.
TTTATTGGCTTTACCGACAGCCTTTCCCTGAGCCAGCACTTTGTTGGGAAGAAGTAAAGACAAAGCCCCTACGGTAGCCACAAACTGCCGCTTAGAAGTATCCACCGGCTTTTCCGGCGTCTTCCGCCCTTTCTTCCACCCCAATCCGTATTTTATACTATGCTTATGGCAAACCGACAGACAATTATAGCAGTCCACACAACGGCTCTGATCTACCTTTTTGGCCTTGCTATCGATACATCCCGCCTTACATTGCCGCTCACAAAGCCCACATGAAACACAGGCATCGGCCTCTATCCGTATCCGCCCAAAAGAATAACGCGATAAGAAACCCAAAAATGTTCCTACCGGACAGACAGTATTACACCAGGTACGGCCATACTTCCAGGCCAACCAGCCAATCCCGCAGAAAGTCAGGAGCCCGATGAAAAGAGAGGCCATACTCAATACATAAATATCGGTATGATAAAATGTATAATTACCGAAACTATTGAATACCCAGGCCAGCAAATTATTTACAGCCAAATAAACAGGCCGGAAAACATTTACCCCCATCCGTCCAAATGCACTATATGGATCGAGCAGTCTTAACAAAACAGTAGCACCGAGTAAAAAAGCCAACACCACTATTCCCAACACCCCATAACGCAAAACGCGTTTTTCACGGGTATAATGATAATGCTTTTTACGATTTATTCTCTTCGCTATCCAAGCTACGACATCCTGAAAAATACCCATCGGGCAAATCACCGAACAATAAATACGCCCGAATAATAGTGTCGCCACCAGCAGGATCAATACAATTCCGAAACTCCCCGCCAATAAGGCCGGGACAAACTGTATCCGTGCCAGATTAGGCCATCCTGTAGTTAAACCGGCAAAATCCAGGAAATAAAAGGTAATCACGGCCCCCATGACTACCGCAAACAAAACACGTAATTTTTTTAGCATAACATCCCCCACCTTTAGCCTTTTGCCTTTAGCCTTTTGCTTTTAGCCTTTTACTTTTTACCTTTTTTTACTTCCATTCCAGTGCCCCTTTTCTCCAGGCATAGGCTAATCCGAGGATCAGGATAACCATGAAAAACAAAATGTTGATCAATCCGTCGATACCTGCGTCCTGTACGGTGACGGCCCAGGGAAATAGAAATACCGCTTCTACATCGAACATCAGGAACAGGATCGCAAACAAATAATAACCGGCTTTGAACTGCATCCACGAACGGCCACGGGTTGGAATACCGCATTCATAAGCTTCTCCCTTTTGCCGGTTATAAGAACGGGGAGATACGATGCGGGCGACGCCAAGGGCAATCCCCACTAAAGCAATAGCCGTAAGAATTACGACAATTAATAAGGTCAAATTCATAACAGAATATGTTTAAAAAATACCTAAAATACTGAACTATCGCCGTCCGTTTCCAGACGACACTTTTTTATTTGAACGAATCGGCGATTTAAATAATAACTTTTTGTAGTGTATAGATGTAGTAGTCGGTGTGATCCGGTCCGGTGAAAACTGCTTGCCGGGGAATGAATTTATTCAAGGGATCTTCTGCCGGTGATTGTATTTTATTATGCCTGGCCTGAGTAAATAACCTGATGAAAGCTTTTTTATCCGGCATTTTTTTTGTGTGTTCTTCCGTAAGGTCACCTGCATTGAAATGCAGGAAAGATACGAGCGAGGCCAGCATATTATCCGCTTGATTAATAATCGTAGTGCAGGACTGGACAGGAAGACATACCTTGGGGGTATCGTTGGCTTTACAGGTCTCTGACAAACAGTTACCTGTTACGAATAATAATATGATCCATTTAATAATTTGCACACTCATTTT
Source organism: uncultured Odoribacter sp. (assembly GCA_905204385.1). Next base: position 1,839 of record CAJKZL010000525.1, read on the forward strand.
TTTGAACGTGCGAATATACGATTTAATTTTTAGGTTTGGGATACAATTTATATTAAAAAAAACTGAATTAATTCGGCAATATTCCTTTACCTTTGCCGGTGATTACTGAGTGGGAGGCCCATCTTCAATCCTCTGTTTAAATAAATCACTATGGATAAATTACTTTCTCCGATGCAGGATTTACAACAACAATCGGCCATGCTGCAAAAAGAATACGAATATGAAAAAGAGTTGTATCGTCAGCAGACCCGTGAGGCCGGTATTCCGAAGCGAATCCAGCAGGGAGTGTGTTGGTTTCCGGTGAAGCTGGGGGCCGATCGGTATAATTCACTCAACCAGCTGACAGTCGAAGTAACGCGTACAGAGACGGAAGAGACTGAACATAGCTTTGAATACGGATGTCCTGTTTGTTTTTTTAGGATTTCGGCTGATAGGCAGATCCGTTATTTCAACTTTTCTGCCGTGATCAGTTATGTACAGGATAATAAAATGGTAGTTGTACTTCCCGGACCGCAGGTATTGCCGGAATTAGTCGTTACGGGTGAGTTGGGGGTACAGTTGTATTTTGACGATACTTCGTATAAGACGATGTTCGCTGCCCTGCGTGAGGTGGCAGAGGCAAAGGGAAATCGTACGGCTCGTTTGCGGGAGGTATTGCTGGGTAAAGCACCTGCACTTCGGCGGGAGACCGGTCCGGTGCGTTTCCCCTGGCTGAATGCTTCGCAGGAGAAGGCAGTGAATCAGGTGTTGTGTGCAAAAGAGGTGGCTGTCGTACACGGACCTCCTGGAACCGGTAAGACGACGACATTGGTGGAGGCTGTTTATGAAACCCTTCACCGTGAAAATCAGGTGATGGTGTCTGCCCAGAGTAATACGGCGGTGGATTGGATTGCAGAAAAACTGGTCGATCGGGGTATCCCCGTGCTTCGTATCGGAAATCCTACCCGGGTAAACGATAAGATGCTCGCTTTTACTTACGAACGTCGTTTCGAGGCACATAGCGACTATCCGGAATTGTGGCAAATTAGAAAGACTATACGGGAGATGACCGGCCGTTTACGTAAAAGCGGGCGTGAAGACCGGGAGCGTTTGCATAATCAGCTGACTAAATT
>CAJKZL010000526.1 GCA_905204385.1 uncultured Odoribacter sp.
ATAGAATAAAACCTCCTATGATTTCCGGATAGAACTTATCCACAAATTCGATTCGCTTGCGGATATGGCCGGTCACCATTTTTTTTATCCTTTCCATCGCCTCCGGTGCCAACGGAGCAGCCGTAATGATCTTCACCCGTTCTATGCCGTACATTTGCCGGTAAAGCCGCTGATACATCAAACAAATCGAGCGAAGATACATCTCCCTGTGATTTTCGATCACCATGCGGATTCCCCGTACATAAAAATTACCGGGCTCGATTCCTATAGCCGTCGTCAGCAGTACTTCCTTATCCCGGGCCGACAGCAAAGGATTCATCAAAGCTTTTTGTAAATCAGGATGAGAGATAAAATTCTGCTCGAACAATTTCATTTTCCGATATATCTCCTCCTCGGCATGATGTTTCCGGGCGACTTTCAGCAAAGCCAATGCATATCTGCGGGCAATTAATCCTTCATTCATGTCATTCTATTCATTCACTTTTCATCCATCTCATCCAATATCTTATTCACCAAAGCCGTTTGCCTGGCCTCGTCCTCCAATTCGCTCCGCAACAACTTTCCGGCCACCTCTAAAGCCAGACGACCCACTTGTTTACGGATGTGCAACTCAGCCTCCCGACGAGCCTGGCCGATAGATACCTCTGCCTGTTCCATCACTTTCTGCGCTTCCAGGGCAGCGGTCTTCTTCGCATCTTCTATAAGTTCCCTTTTCATTCGTTCGGTCTCCTGCAACGCCTCCAATTGCTTTTGATGAACCTCCTCCATCATTTTCTGTATACGCAAATGAGTTTCATTTAGCTGCTTTTCAGCCTCCTTAGTATATTTCACGCCGCTTTCGATCAATTCGGCGCGCTGCTCTATTCCTCGGATAATCACGGGCCAGGCATACTTCGCCAATATTCCCAGAATGATCAAAAAGACCACCGACATCCAGAATATAAGCCCAAATTCCGGTTGAAACAATGTCATACCTTTACATTTAAATTCAATACTCCCTCCCGCCACTCACTTCCTGCAAATCTTCCCGGCCAAGGCCGCTCTACCGGCCTTATGTGCTCTCCCTCTTCGGGCATCATACAAACAAAGCCAGAATACAAACGATCACGGCAAACAAAGCTACCCCTTCGATCAATGCCGCAATCACGATCATATTCGTCCGGATATTTCCCGTTTGCTCCGGTTGACGGGCAATCGCGTCCATGGCATTGGCGCCGATCTTTCCAATTCCGATTCCTGCACCGATGGCTGCCAAACCTGCCCCGATGGCAGCACCTACTTTTGCCAGACTGGCACTGGCTGCCACTTGTAATAAAATCATACTTAACATAATCTTCGTTATTTAATTGATTAATTATTTATTTTCCGTTTTCATTCCTTCCCCGGACACTGCCAGCGATATAAAAATAGTGGACAACATAAAAAACACATAGGCCTGAATAAAGCAGATCAAAACGTCGATCAACCCCATAAATACAGCAAACACTACAGCAATCAAGGTTGTTCCCGCTGCTGCGGCAATGCCCCAGGCCGAGAATATAAATATCAGGGATATCAATACCAGGGTGATGAGATGTCCTCCCATCATATTGGCGAACAACCGGATCATCAGCGCCACCGGCTTGGTCAATACCCCAAAAAGCTCGATGACAGGCATCATCGGGATGGGAAACTTCAGCCACCAGGGCACATCGGGCCAAAAAATTTCCTTCCAATATTTCTTTCTACCTGATAGATTGACTACCACAAACGTACATAACGAAAGCACCAGGGTCAGTGAAATATTTCCCATAAGATTGGTTCCACCAGGAAAAACGACGATCAGTCCCAGGAGATTGGCCACCAGAATAAAGAAAAATACCGTTAACAAATAAGGCGCAAAACGCCGGGCATCTTTCCCCAAAACCGACACGATGACATCCCGGTATAACATTTCCACCGCAGCCTCCACCACGCCCCGGATGCCCCTGGGGGCATCATCGGGCCTCTTTTTGTACCACTTTACCAGTGGGAAAAGCAGCCAACAAACCAACAAGGCGCAAACAAGCAAAGAAAAGACATTTTTGGTGACCGACAAATCCAAAGGACGGTATTCTTTCCCTTGTGTATCGAGTCCGACCACCTTACCGGCATTCTGGCCATTTTCCGCCAGATAAAATCCCTGATAATTTCCTCCATTCTTAAGCCGGTGGGAACCAAAAAAATGCCAGTTCCCAAATTCATCCCGGACAATGACAGGCAGAGAAAGATGGAAATCAAAGATATCCCATCCGTATTCATCCCCCAAGTGTTCAAAAATGACCTCCTTGGGATGAAAAGGCTCTTTTTCTCCTTCCCCTGTTGCGAAAACAGCAGTAAAGGAGAAAAAAAGCAATAAGAACAAACTACATTTGAACCACTTCATGTTTTTATAACTAACCGCTTAGCCTTCAATTGATACAAACCACAACCCGGTTGTCCAATACTTCCACAAGTCCGGAATCTATGCTCAATTGTTTTTCCCCTCCATTGGTGTCGTAAACGACATCCCCGCGGGTCAATGTAGCGATCAGCGGCGCATGTTGGTCCAACACGGTGAAAGTGCCCAGAGAACCCGGCAAAGTCACCCGTTTTACATCTCCTTTGAACAAAACTTTTTCCGTCGATATAATTTCCAGTCGCATAATAATAACGTTTTAATGTTTGCATAAAATATTTCTCAATGCTTATCCGGCCGGCATCAACCGTTCCTTTGCTCAGCCTCCTCAAGCATCTTTTTACCCCTTTGAATCACATCGTCTATCGTTCCCGCATTCAGGAAAGCCTGCTCCGGGTAATCGTCCATCTCTCCGTTGAGGATCATCCTGAACCCGCGGATCGTTTCATCCAGAGGCACCATCACTCCCGGCACTCGCGTAAACTGTTCGGCATCATGAAAAGGTTGGGATAAACACCGTTGCCC
>CAJKZL010000527.1 GCA_905204385.1 uncultured Odoribacter sp.
ACATGCCCGAACAACAACCGCAACCGGGACAAGCGTTTCGTTCGAGCTTGCGGATGTCGGCATCGCTGTATTGCGGGTCCGCGCTCATCACCATGGCGTCGATAAGGTCCACCGCTTTCCCGTTGAACTCTCCGGCTTCCATGGGACCTCCCGAAACAAAAATAGTCGGAATATCGAGCCGCATGGCTGCCATCAACATCCCCGGAGTGATCTTATCGCAATTGCTGATGCAGACCAGGGCATCTATTTTATGGGCATTGGCCATATATTCGACACTGTCGGCAATAATTTCCCGGGAGGGGAGGGAATAAAGCATACCGTCATGTCCCATTGCGATCCCGTCGTCTATGGCGATGGTATTGAATTCCGCTGCGAAACAACCTCTTTCTTCGATCAGTTGCTTCATGTACTGACCGATCTCGTGTAAATGGACATGCCCCGGCACGAATTGAGTAAAAGAATTGGCTATTCCGATAACCGGCATCCCCATGTGTTCGTCTTTCATACCGTTGGCCCGCCAAAGACTCCTGGCTCCGGCCATCCTGCGGCCTGTGGTCGTCACTGAACTTCTCAGATTATTTCTCATTTTTGCTTTATTTGTGTACAATTTTCAGTAAAAGGAAGAAGCCTTTCTCCGCTGCGAGAGAAAGGCTTCATCGATATCATATATACATATAACCTCCCTCTCGCTATCTTTGCAGGACCACGAGTAGAATGTTGATAATAATAATATGGCGGCTGAAATTATTCATAGTCATTTTTTTGTCATTAAAAAAGCCTTTCCCGAATCAGAGAAAGGCCATATCTTAGTTTAATCGTTCCAATTACGTTATACACCCTTCTCTTTTCCGTGGCTAAGGACCACGAGAATAATAATATTTAGCAGATGTAGGTGTAAATGTCTCATTGTTTTTCTTTTGCTTCGACAAATATAGCGAGGAAAAAATAAGAAATCCAAATAATTCCCCGATTTTTTACAGAATATGTTCAAAAAGTATAATATCGAACATTCGGAAACGTTTGTGTGGTATGGACGTCTTCGAAATACCAGAAGTAAAGAGGCAAGGTCCGGGTAAGATTGAAGGGATCGGGAAAAAGAATGAGGAGGGGAATTTCTTTCGTAAGTTCAGGGCGCTGTTCTTCACAGGGATAGGCGGTGAATACCTTGTCCCCGGTATTTTCTTCGTTTTTATATCCGCAGGTCATCAGATAGATGATCAATGAAAGGATGCCGGCAATCAATAATCTCATAGCTAAATCTTTTTAGTTGTGGGTTTAGAGATACGGGATTCCTGTCGTTTTTGTTACAGGGGTACGGCTTAAAAACAATCTGACTCCGGATCTTTGTATCTTGGCAACTCTGTCGTATCTTTGCCTCCATGATGAATGAGGAGTTGAAGACGGTTATCGACTTGTTTGAAAGGAGTGTCCTTAAGTTCCCGGATCAGGTTTATTTATGGGAAAAACGGCAGGGTTCTTATCGGTCGGTCACTTACAAACAGACCCGGGAAGAAGTCATCCGTGTGGCTACCGGATTGCTTGCCCGTAATCTGCAGAAGGGTGATCGGGTGGCCTTGCTGAGCGAAGGTTGCAACGATTGGATATTTGCCGAGTTGGGTATTTTATATGCCGGTGGCATCAGTGTGCCGCTGAGTATTAAATTGAATGCCGCGGAACTGATTTTCCGGATCGGTCATTCCGGGGCCCGTTTTCTGGTGGTCTCCGATCATTACAAAGAAATAATCCGGAACATCGGGGCAGAAATTTCCGGGGTCGAGGCGATTTTTGTTTTTCATACGGCTACAGAGGACGGAGATAAGTATTATTCTTTCGAGCGTTTAAAGGAGGAAGGACGAAAAAGGGAAAAGGAATATACAGAGCTCCTGGCGCAAAGGATGTCCGGAGATGAGGAAGACGATCTGGCCAATATCTCCTATACTTACGGCACAACTGCAGCACCGAAGCGGATTATGCTTACCCACCGCAACTATATTGCTAATGTTTTGCAGGCGGATTCTTTGATCCGGATTCCCGCACATTATAAGATTTTGCTTTTTTTGCCCTGGGATCATAGTTTTGCCCACACTGTCGGCATTTATTCGTTTATGTATAACGGAGCCTCCCTGGCTTCCGTGGATTTCGGAAAGTCGCCCATGGACTATTTGCGGAATATTCCTGTAAACCTGAAAGAAATTCGTCCGGAGGTGTTATTGAGCGTACCCGCTTTGGCCAGGAATTTCCGGAAAAATATCGAAAACGGTATCCGGCAAAAAGGATGGATCGTGCGGGCCCTCTATCGTTGGGGGTTGCGTCTCGGTTACCTTTATTATGGTTCCGGCAATCACCGGGCGAAGGGGATGCGGATATTATTGGCTCCTTTGGTGAAGATTACAGACCTTTTTATTTTCCGGAACATCCGGAAAATTTTCGGGGGGAGACTGAAATTTTTTGTGGGGGGAGGGGCTTTGTTGGATACCGAACTGCAGCAATATTACCGAGCTTTGGGCATTCCTATGCTGCAAGGATACGGTATGTCTGAAGCTTCTCCGGTCATCTGTTCCTTCAAGCCGGACTTTTATCGCTTTTGTTCGTCGGGGGTGCCTGTGCAGCCTTTGGAGTTAAAAATAAGCGGCGAGAATGGGGAGGAGCTTCCGCAGGGTGAAACAGGTGATATCGTGATCCGGGGAGAAAATGTGATGAAGGGGTATTGGAAGAACGGGAAGTCTACCGCCGAAGTTCTCCGGAACGGCTGGTTGCATACAGGAGATATGGGCTATCTGAATGCGGAAGGCTTGTTATATGTGCTGGGACGTTTCAAATCGCTCCTGATAGCCGGGGATGGTGAAAAATATAGTCCTGAAGGAATAGAGGAAGCAATCGTGGAATTGTCGCCTTATATCGACGACTGCATACTTTATAATAATCAATCTCCTTATACGGC
>CAJKZL010000528.1 GCA_905204385.1 uncultured Odoribacter sp.
ACTCCCCTGCCCATCTGGGTAAGCGAAGACGGTAACGAGAAAAAATGTATCGGTTCGGTTGCCGAGTTGATGGAAGAAATCGAAAAATCCATCCAGGCGGGCTTTATGCAGGAAAATCCTTACAAAGGATTTGTTTGCGGCGACAATTCCAAAGAAAACTACGATAAAATCGATCTCCACCGTCCCTATGTGGATGACATCATCCTGGTGTCCTCTACCGGACAGAAAATGTTCCGCGAAAAGGATTTGATCGACGTATGGTTCGACTCGGGAGCCATGCCTTACGCCCAGCTACACTACCCTTTCGAACACCAGGAAGATATAGACGGGCGGCACCGTTTCCCGGCCGACTTTATCGCCGAAGGGGTGGACCAGACGCGTGGATGGTTTTTCACCCTGCATGCCATAGCGACTATGGCTTTCGACTCGGTAGCGTTCAAAAACATCATATCCAACGGATTGGTACTCGATGCCAAAGGCAACAAAATGTCCAAACGGCTCGGCAATGCCGTGGATCCTTTCACCACTATCGAACAGTATGGATCCGATCCCTTGAGATGGTACATGATTACCAATTCCCAGCCCTGGGACAATCTGAAATTCGATGTTGCCGGTGTAGATGAAGTGAAGCGGAAGTTTTTCGGTACATTGTACAACACATACGGCTTCTTTGCCTTATATGCCAACGTGGATCATTTCCGCTATCAGGAAGCCGAAGTGCCCATCGAAAAGCGGCCGGAGATAGACCGTTGGATTCTCTCCCTGCTGAACACCCTGATTAAAAATGTCACGGATGCTTACGAAAGCTATGAGCCGACCCGGGCCGGCCGTGCTATACAGGATTTTGTGATCGAAAACCTGTCCAATTGGTACGTCCGTTTATCCCGCAAAAGATATTGGGGGGGAGAGTACTCGGAGGATAAGGTGTCGGCCTACCAGACCCTCTATACCTGTCTGGAAACCATTGCCATTCTTTCCGCTCCGATAGCGCCCTTCTATATGGATAAATTGTTCGGCGACCTGAATCGGGCAACCGGCCGTCATAGCGGAAGCGTTCATTTGGCCGACTTCCCCGTGGCTCGTCCGGAATTAATCGACACTGCCCTGGAAGAACGGATGGAATTGGCCCAAAAAATATCTTCTATGGTGCTGGGATTGCGCCGTAAAGTGCAACTGCGTGTCCGCCAACCGCTGAGCAAGCTCATCATCCCCATTCTGAACGATGCGATGATCGGACAATTGGATGCCGTGAAAAACATTATTCTCTCGGAAGTCAATGTGAAAGAAATCGAATATATCACCGACACCACCGGAGTCTTGGTAAAACGCATCAAACCGAATTTCAAAACCCTGGGCCCGAAATACGGGAAATACATGAAGCAGATCTCTTCCCTCATCGCAGACATGGGGCAAAACGATATCTTCACTTTTGAGAAAAACGGACGCTATGAAATCCGGATAGGCGAAGAAAATATCGTATTGGGACTCGAAGATGTCGAAATCCTTTCGGAAGATATACCGGGCTGGCTGGTGGCTAATGAAGGAAGCCTGACCGTTGCCCTCGATATCAATGTCACACAGGAACTCAAAGAAGAAGGGATTGCCAGGGAACTGATCAACCGCATCCAGAATCTCCGGAAAGAAAGCGGCTTCGACGTCACCGATAAAATCCGGCTGCAAATCGGATCCCATGCGGAGATCGACGAAGCTGTGGGACATTTCTCCCAATACATCGCCAGCCAGGTGTTGGCCGATAGCGTAGAACTGACGGAAAGCCGCGGAGAAAATTCGAAAGACATCGAAATCGACGAGATCCGGACTTTTATCGAAATTGAAAAATTGTAACCCAAATAAAGTTAGTAAACAATATCCTTCTACAATCGTATGTATGGACAAAAAATTTTACTAACTTAGACCAAAACTTAAAAGCTATGGCAGAGAAAACCAGATATTCGGATGAAGAGTTGCAGGAATTCAAAGAATTGATTCTTGAAAAACTCGATAAGGCGAGAAAAGACTACGATACGTTGAAAGGCGTTATTTCCGGCAGTGACGGTAACGACATTGCCGATACCTGCCCCACGTTCAAGGTTCTCGAAGAAGGAGCTTCCGTTCTCTCGAAAGAAGAAGCCGGCCGTTTAGCCCAAAGACAGGCAAAATTTATTGCCCACCTGGAAGCCGCGCTGGTCAGGATAGAGAACAAAACTTACGGGATTTGCCGGGCTACAGGCAAACTGATCTCTAAAGAGAGATTGCGTGCGGTCCCCCATGCCACCCTGAGCATCGAAGCCAAAGAAGGGCAGGAAAATTAATATTCAAAAACTAAAAATTAAAAACTAAGGACTGAAAGCATGTCGTTGTCATATCCCTTTTAGTCTTTAGTTTTTGTATTCCCGATCTATGAGCGTGCGAAATAAACTGGCCATTTTTATTGTTACCTTGCTTGTTCTGGACCAAGCTGTTAAAATCTGGATCAAAACCCATATGATGATAGGACAAGAATTCAGTGTCCTGGGCGATTGGTTCAAGATCCTTTTCATCGAAAATAACGGTATGGCATTCGGGATGGAGCTGGGGGACGGAAAATTCGGTAAAACCATACTCAGTTTATTCCGGATCGTCGCCGTCGCCGGAATAGGTTGGTATATCCTGAAACTCCTACGCGAAAAAGCGCCTCAGGGAGTGATTTTCTCGTTCGCCCTGATTTTCTGCGGGGCCATCGGAAATATTTTCGACAGCCTTTTTTACGGCATGATTTTCAGCGACAGCCACTATCAGTTGGCCACCCTTTTCCCGGCCGAGGGAGGTTATTCCTCTTTTCTGCACGGCCGCGTGGTGGACATGCTGTATTTCCCCCTGATAGAAGGCACTTTCCCCCCCTGGCTTCCCGTATGGGGAGGGGAGGATTATATCTATTTCCGACCGGTCTTCAATC